>JBEBGU010000317.1:0-5410 GCA_040081325.1 Prosthecobacter sp. | reverse complement strand
GTGCTGACCCAGCTTGCTTTATTTGTCTCAGGGCGGTTCTGGCAGTTCTGGATGAATTCAATGGCCGCACCATAGTTAAGCTGCGGTTCATTCTTCCCGGCATCGCCTTTATCAGCTAACAAACTCTGCGCGTAATAGAGTGCTTCGAGAGCAAAGTGGGTATTGGAGAGATCGGCGTGAGCTGGGTTGTTCGGCTTCGGTGTGCCATAACCAACTCCACCATCGAATGGGTTGTCCTGCTTGCCTTTTTCATCGAAGTCATTCTGCTGACCGATAATGAAACGACGAGCCGCGAGCAAAGTTGGTTCACGCGCAGCGCTCGGTGCAAGAAGCATGGCCGTGAGGGCGAGCGAGGTGTTGTAGTTGGCGCGGGCCTTCACATAGATGCCGCCATCAGGCTGCACATTCTTCATGAGAAAGGCGATGCCCTTTTCGACTTCAGCGGGCAAGGCATCGGCAGGCTTACGATCTGGCGCGAGCAGCAGGCTGGTGATCGCGAGTCCGGTGAAAGCCACAGGTTCGGCATCGCCCCACTGGCCCGTTTCGGCATTCTGTTTGGCTTTGAGAAAGGTGAGTCCGCGATCATAAGCGAGCCGGATCTCCTGCTTCAGTGACTCATGACGCGAAGGCTGAGTGGCCGCCTGGGCGAAGATGAGCTGAGGTGCGGCGAGGAGCAGGGTGAGAGTGATTTTTTTCATGGCTTTTCGGGTGTGATGATCAGAGTGACGGGCGTGCCTTCATCGGGAATGTTGGCGGGAAGAGAAATCCAAAGATCGTCACGCCAGTTGCCTTCAGCGGGTGAATTAAAGATGGCACCGCGATCAAGCCAGATGCCAATGATGGAGCCTTCATGCTGGGCGATGAAGCCACGCTCATCAATGTAGGAGCCATTGAAGATCCAGGTATCGAGATCAGGTGGTGGCTGGCGCACATCTGCATTCTGCACCCATTGAGAAAGCGGTGCCGTCTTGGTCTCCGTGCCCACTTTCCACTCGACTCGGATCTTCACACGATTGGCACCTTTGTCTTTGGGCGGTTCATCTTTCCAGACTTTCGGGCGCTCATCGGCAGGCACTTTGACGAGCAGGCCCTCTGTCGCGGGCTGATAATTCACCAGGAGCATGGCCACTTGAACGGCGGTAGGTGATATGGTCGTGGTCAAAACAGTCTCGTGCGTCTTGCCCGTGTCCGTGGTGAGCATGAACTCGATGGGGGCCTTCTTCAGACAAACCTGCGTCGGGATGCGCACCTCCCGTGTCGCGGCATTGATCTTGATGCCATCGAGATCGTATTCCGTGGCTGAGAGTTTTTTGATGCGCTGCTGAGCTGCGGCCATGTCCTTAGCCGGATTCGAGACCACCGTCTCCTGAGCGTGGAGACTCAGACAACTCAGGAGAACGGCGGGCAGGCAGTGGCGCAGCATGGGCGAATGGTAACGCGGTTGGATTTTCATCGCTGTATGAGAACGCCATTTTCAGCCAGCGCAATGCCCAGCCGGACAGGAAATGCACCTCCATCCTGATCGGCGGTCAAAGATTGCCCGCCTCACTCCTCGTCATTGCGCTGCCCCATGATCAGCATGGCGTAATGCAGGAAACTGGCCAGGGCGCTGAGGAAGGCCGCGACATAAGTCAGAGCCGCCGCGTCCAGCACTTTGCTCATGGCATTAAACTCGGCCCCCTGAGTCACCGCGCCTGTACTCAGGAGAATTTTCTTGGCCCGCGCCGTGGCATCAAACTCCACAGGGAGCGTCACAAGTTGGAACAACATGACAATGCCAAAGGCCGCCGCTAGGACGGGCAGCACAATCTTGAAGCTCAGGAAAAACATGCCGCCAATCGCCACGATAGGGATGATGTTACCAGCCATCGTCGTGATCCCCACCGCTGCCATGCGCCATTGCAGGGGCGCATAGAGCTGCTTGTGCTGGATGGCATGACCGCACTCATGCGCCGCGATACCGAGCGCGGCCACAGATTGTCCATGGTAGTTTTCTTCAGAGAGCACGAGGCGACGATTCGAGGGATCATAATGATCCGTCAAATGTCCAGGCATTGCGTGAATGGTCACATCGCGGATCTCATTCAGAGACAAAATGCGTTGCGCCACCTCGGCGCCCGTCATGCCAGAAGAAGCGAGCACTTGAGAGTATTTGCGGTAATTGCTACTCACCTTCCAAGAGGCGTACATGGAGAGCAGCATGGTGAGAATGATGATGAAGAAGAACATAGATTTGTGTGGGGGGGGGCGTGATGAATTACGAGCGTGATCAGAAAGCAGAAGCAAAGAGAATGTTCAGTGGAGAAACGCCCGCATTTTCCAGTGGGCACAGGAGCGAGAGTATGGCCTACTCGGCATTTGCTTGGAACGAGGAAGACCAAAAGACTGCTGAGTCGTGACTGATGTAGAGGTGGCTTGGTTGCTCGATGTTTTGCGGCAAAATGGCGAGTGGGCTAAAGCCAGACTCGCGCTCCATGATGCTTTCAGAGCTTCGGAGCCGGAGGCTTGATCGGTGGCTGCTGGCCGCTGACGACGCCTTTGGCCTTGGTGGGGCGTTTGTAGATGGTGTCGCCACAGGCGATGAACAGCTCGCTCAGATCCTTGCCGCCGAAGCACACGTCATGCGGCGGCTGCGGTGTCGGGAGGATGAAGTTCACGCGGCCCGCTTGGTCCAGCACCTGGATGCCGAGGGAGGTGGCGACGTAGAGCCAGCCGTTGGTGTCCACGCAGAGGCCGGATGCCGCGACACGGTGGTTCGCGATGCGCTCAAGTTGGAAATACTTCTGTCCCCAAATCGCAGATCCATCTACCTGTCTTTGCCAGCATAAGACATACCCAAGCCGGTCGAACTCATCACAGGCATAGACAAGACTTTGATCGGGCGACAAACACAGCGCGCTTCCTGGCTGTGTCAGATGCACCTCCAAAGGGTCTTTCGGCAGTTTGGGAACGATTGGCTTGATGAGTGACAAGGGGCCATTGCCTGACAGCTTCAAGTCGATGAAGGAAGGGCCGCTCTCGCCGAGGTAAGCCTTGCCATCATGCGCTATGCATAGAGCTGAAAAGCCTCCATTGCCTGCTATCTGAAAGGGGGTCTCAGAATCCGGACCATAAGCAATCAGTTGGTTCGTCCGCCCGATAAAGCTGCAATAAAGCCGCCCGTCTGCTCCCACAGCAAGCGATGTCGAGAAAAACGAATCGTAACCATTCGGTCGCAGCTTCAAGAAGCTGGGCTTTGAAGCACCAACCGACAGTTTGAAGAGGGCGGGCTTCAGACCGCCGTAAAAGTAAACGGTGCCGTCTTTATCAGAAGCGAGGCGTCGAACACCCAACGGTTGCGAATTGATCGCCTGCCACTCCCCTGCACCCACCACCTCATACCCCTTCCACTTCGATTCGTCTTTGGGATTAGCTTTGATCTCAATCGTGGTCGGCCAGTCGCGCCAGAGCCAACGGAGGACGTCGGGGAATATCTGGCTGGCGTGCTTTTGGTTATGGCCGCCTTCGCCCCAGGCGTGGTTCACGTCGTAGCCGGCCCAGGTGAGGCTGCGTTCCATCATCTGGTTCGCCATCCACCAGTCGCCGCAGTAGAGATTGTTATCCCCGGTGCCGCTTTGCAGGAAGATGCGGAGGGGCTTGGGCTCGAATTTGCGGACGAGGACGGGAAGCTGATCGGCACCGTGGATACCCACATAAGTGCCGACGCCCGTGAAGACGCGGCGGAAGCGGTCTGGCCGATGCCAGGCGACCATGAAGGCGCAGATGCCACCGCTGCTGTTGCCGGAGATGGCGGCGTGATTCGGGTCGGTGCTGAGTTTGAGGCTGTGCTTTGACTCGATGGCGGGCAGGAACTCGTCGATCAGGAACTCGGAGTAGGTGGGCGTGATGCTGTCATACTCATAGCTGCGATTGAAGCGCGGCAGGGCGTTGTCATTCGCGGCAGGGACGACGCCGGGCTTGATGAAGATGCCGACGAGCGGCGGGATGTCCTTCTTGGCGATGAGATTGTCGAAGACGACCGGAGCCTGGTAGATGACGCCATCCTGGAAGACCATGAAGGCGGCGGGCTTCGACTTATCGTGCCCAGCGGGCAGGTAGATCTGATACTCGCGCTCGGTGCCGGGGAAGACACTGCCATCGCGGGCGGTGTAGGTGCCTTTGATCAGCTCGCCTTTCGGCACTCCAGCCTGTGGTTTTGAATCGGCGGTGAGAGGGAAGTCGGGCTCGGCGGCGACGACGATGCTACTGAGTATGAGGCGCATAGGAAGGATGGGAGGTTAGGCCTCTGGCCTGACATTGGCCTGGGGCCTCTGGCCTACAGTAAGAGATGCCTGAAGGCGAGACGCCCCAGGCCGATGTCAGGCGGGACACCTAACCTCCGGATCAATGCATCTCCACCGCACACGATCCCAGCCCGCCGCGGTAGTAGTTGAACTGGACGTTCTGATGATCGGCCAAGAGGGACATGGGCACGGCGGAGTCGGCGAGGCGCTTGGAGATCATGAGCGCAGTGAGGCGCTGGCCGAGCGGGTTGTCGTGCATGCCGGCCTGCCAAATGCTGACCTTCTCGGCATTCCAGGTTTCTTTGGGACCGACGGTGATGGCCGTCTGGGGCACCATGGTGATGTTGCCACCGCCAGAGGTGCGGGCGTTTTGTGCAAGCGTGATGGGATGCAGTTCGACGATGCGAGTGCCGAGCTTGCGATACTCAGCGGGCGGCGGCGGCTCGTTCTTCCACTTGCCGGTGCGCTTGAGCGGATCATTGAAGGCCCAGTGCTTGATGTCACCCTGACCGCCCTGCATGACGATGCAGCGCACGCCGCTGCTCCAGCTCTTGATGTAGGCGCTGGTGTCGGCCTTGGGGAAATGAAGCTGCGTGTCTGGCATGACGAGCTTCTTCTGGATGCGGTCAAAGCACAGCTCGCGGTCGGCTTTCTCAAAGGAGAGCGGATGGTCCATGCTGACTTCCTTCTTCGTCTCAGGATCATACCATTCGTCCATGCCCCAGAAGTGCCCGTCCTTGATGGAGATGCCGAGATCATTGATCAGACGAGCCACGAGCGGGAGCTGCTCCGTGGGGCCGACTGGGCCGCAGATGCCGGCTGGATTGTCAGGCGTGGCCTGCTTCCAGGCGTGGATGTATTCCAGCGCCTCAGCCAAATAAAAATCTTCCAGCGTGTCATACATCACCACCTTGAAGCCAGGCCGTGAGAGCTGGCGCAGATCGCGCTCGGTGAGGCGAGCGGCGTCATTGATCAAAGAGGAATCGAGCGTGGTGTAGTCCCACCAGTCGGGGGCGATGTGGCTTAGCTTGCGGGACATGGGTGTGGTTCGATTGGGGCGGTAGGTTGGGGAATCAAGACGGACAGCGGGTCCGGTATTTATCTACTTTCATCCAGCAGTGACCGCT
>JBEBGU010000316.1:0-5416 GCA_040081325.1 Prosthecobacter sp. | reverse complement strand
GTGTAAAAGATGCGACCATTGCTCACCACTGCTCCCAAGCATTCGCGGGAGTCAATCGCGGGGCCGGTGGAGACGAGTTTGCCGTCCTGGCTGAGGTCGATCATGTCCATGTTGGCTCCGAGCACATACGGCTCACTCATGGTGAAGCGGCAGCAGGCGTAGTTGGTCTGGATGCTATAGACGACCTTGCCGGTGTCTCGGTCGAAGATGTTGCCTTTGCCGCGCAGGGCGTTGGAGAAGACAAATTTTTCTCCCACGCTCACGACGTTCAGCGCGCTGGTCACAGCGTCGGATTTCCAGACGAGCTTGCCGGTGCTGGCATCGAGGCACCAAACGTAGCGGTCATCGGTACCCGCGTTGGCTTTGTTGTAGCCGCCGATGTAGAGCCGGCCATCGCGCGCGCTGAGTGTGCATTTGGCGGTGACGTAATACTCGTTGGTCTGCCACAACACTTTCCCAGTGGCGGGGTCGATGCACATGGTCATGCCGTTGTTTTCCACGGGCAGTCCGCGACGACGTTTCGTGTCCGCATCGTAGCCGAAGAAGACGCTGTAGTAGAGCTTGCCATCGAGCACGCAGATGCCGCAATCATTGCCGCCGCGGCCGAAGTCGAAGAAGTCTTTCTCCCACACGACCTTGCCGGTTTCGAGGTCCCAAGCCCAGAGTCGCGGGTGGTGGTTGGCGGGGTAATACGGGTTGTCGTTGGAGTAGATGAAGCTCATCACCTCGCGGCCATCGGCAGGCTTCACCAGATCACCACCAAAGGTCCAGGGCTTTTCGCTGCCTTGCGGTGCGTAGTCGCCGCTGCCGCTGGCGTAAATGGCGACTTTACCCGCGACGACGGGCGGGAACTGTCGGCTCCAGCTCGGTGATCCGGTGAAGGGCGCTTCCCAAAGCATCTTGCCCGTGGCGGCATCGAGGCAGCGCACGAACGACTTCTTGATGCCTGCCTGCGGCACCAGAAGTTTGCCGTCGATGTAGAGCGGCGAGGTGAAGCTCAAATACACATCCGGCCACCACCGGCGCCACAGGAGTCGTCCGGTGTCCTGCTCGCAGGCGATGATCTGGCCTTCGGCAGTGTGCGTGTAAAGCCGACCGCCGCCGCACACGGGCAGATGCTTGACCGTGCCTTCAAGACGTCGTGCCCATCTCATGCGTAGCGGTGGCGCGAGGTCTTGGCTGTTCGAGTTCTGTCCGGCGAAGTTGCCGTAGTTGGTGAACCAGTCGTATTTGGCATCGGCGAGTTGGCCAGCGAGAGGGGAGCGGACAACGGCAGCGTGGGGATCAACGAACAGGCTTTGAATGTTCATCTTCTCTGACGCGAAGACTGTGAGGAATCCGAGTTCGGTAACGGCAAAAATTCTACCAGCCGATACAGCAACAGGTGCCGTGATCGGGCCTTCAGGGAACGTTCCGAACTCAAGCGCCTTGCCTCCATTCATGGGCACAACATTCAGCGAGCCGTCCAGCGCACCAAAGATGACGTGATTCTTTGTGATCACGGGGGGCGCGATTGCACCCTTTGCACTCAGCATCTGTGATTCCTTGTTAACCATGTTGTGCTTGATCAAACCGCGCCCCGTCTCCGGCTTCACGCGGAACACATCTTTCCCACGAATTGCCACAGGCGAGAAACTCAGCAGGCCATCCATGCGGATGTTCGTATCGGTGCCGGGAACGAAGTCGCCGGTCTTCACTGTGTCGCCTTCGAGGCGCATGATGTCCACACGTCCGGCGTTGTCGCGACGGTGCCATTGGACATAGACATTGCCGTCATCGTCCGCGCTTTGGCCGAAGGTCGCGGGGAACTCTTTGCCGGACCACTCGGGAATCTCGCCCGTGGCCTTCAACTTCGGCGCTGCGCCGGTGTCTTCGATGAACAAGGTGCGCCCGCCCGCTGGCACGACGACCACGTTGCCCTTGATGAGGCAGATGTCGCGCGAGCAGACGAAGTGATCCTTCCACGTCACGCGGCCATCGCTGGAGGTCGGCTTCGCGCCGGGCTTGAGCGTCTTCAACATGCGCTCCTCGCAAAACTTTGCCCACTGCTCGCCGCTCCAGCGATTGCCATCGAAGCCGACGACTTCCTTAACGAAGTCCCACTGCCACTTCACCTCACCGTCGTTCGTGATCGCATATACCTGCGCGCCAAGCGTGGCGAAATACACTCGATCATTCCCCACGACCGGCGTGCTGAAGATCGGCTCCTTGCAGTCGATCTCCTTCACCACCGCGCCGGTCGCGCGATCCAGCACATAATAAATCCCCGCCGTGGTGCCAAAGTGCAGATACTTCCCCACGATGGCCGGTGAGCTGACGTTGTTCACGTTCTGCTTCCCGCCCTTGCTCTGGAACTTCCACACTTCCTTCAGTGTCGCCGCATCGAAGCATGCACACAGCCCCGAGCCATCGACGACGAACACCTTGCCATCCGCGACGACCGGCGAGGTGTAAATGCCATCGGTCATCGCCACTGCGCCTTGCAGTCCGAGATGCTCCACGTCGATGTCCCGATCCGCCGCATTGCCTGAGTGCGCCGAGTTATACATGAACTGCGGCCAGTCTTCAGCGAGGGCTGCACTTGCGAGAAAGAGGAGAGTGAGTCGAAGCATGGCTTCACATACGGTCGAAAAGCGCGTCCCTTCGCGGCGTACTGCTTTTCATGACCTCACGTCGTCGATTTCTCTCCACCCTTGCCCTCAGCCCACTCGCCGCCGCACGTGGTCAGGATGCACCCAAGTTTCCACCGACTCGTATCATCACGCGCGGCCCCGGCTTCCACTGGTTCGCGTATTACGACAAGCTACAATTTGATCCAACGAATCGCTTCGTGCTCAGCAACAAGGTGAGCTTCGAGCATCGCTCTCCGACTGGGGACGATGTGATCGAGGTCGGCATGGTTGATTTGCAGGAGAAGGACAAATGGATACCGCTGGGCAAGTCGAACGCATGGAACTGGCAGCAGGGCTGCATGTTGCAGTGGATCCCTGGCACCGAGTCGAAGGTGATCTGGAATGATCGCGAGAAGGACAAGTTCGTAAGCCACATCATGGACGTGAAGACAGGAGAGAAACACACGCTGCCTGCGCCGATCTACGCCTTGAGCCCGAATGGCAAAGATGCCGTGAGCTGCGACTTCTCACGCGTGGCTGACTGCCGCCCCGGCTATGGCTACGCGGGTATTCGCGACAAAGTCTTCGACGAGATGGCTCCTGACTCCACGGGTGTGACGCATGTGAATCTGGAAACGGGCGCGGAGAAGCTCATCGTCTCGCACAAGCTGCTCGCAAACACAGGCACCGTGATGGAGAACCATCCAGACTCGAAGCATCACGCCTATCACCTGCTCGTCGGGCCAGATGGCAAACGCTTCATCATGCTGCACCGCTGGACGCAGCCGAAGGGCGGGCATCTCACACGGCTCATCACGGCCAACATGGACGGCAGTGATCTGCGCATCGTCATCCCGAACGGCTATGCCTCGCATTTCATCTGGCGTGATGCCACGCACATCCTCTCGCAAGCCAAAGACTGGCTCGGTAACAAGGAGTGGGGCGATTTCCTCTTCGAGGACAAGGACAGCGGCATCGTCGCCGAGATCGGTCACGGTGTGCTGGATGGCAGCGGCCACCTCACCTATTTGAAGAACAATGAATGGATTCTCAACGACACCTATCCCAAGGGCGTGCGCCGCATCCAAACGCCGCATCTTTACCACATCGCCACGAACAAGCGCATCGACCTCGGCTTCTTCCCACAGCCGCCGGAGTACAAAGGTGAATGGCGCGTGGACTGCCATCCGCGCAGCAGCCGTGACGAAAAGCTCGTCTGCATCGACGCGCCTGATGGTGCGAATGGTCGCCAGCTTCATCTCATCGATATTCAGGGGCTGATGGGGTGAGCCATGCGCTCCGCAGCCTGCATTCCTCTTCCGATGAAACACTTTCTTCTGCCTGCCATTGTCCTTGTGTGGATGCAGATGCCAGCGTCGCTCATCTGCGCGGAGCCAACATTTGAACCAGCGCAGCCTGCCGAGTTCGAGCACGCAGGCATCATCCAGGCATGGAAAACCTATACCGGCGTGCTCACGTTTGGAAAAGGCCAGACACTCGCGCTGCTGGATGATGGATGCACGATGTCGAGGCCCGAATGGCAGGGCGACAAAGTCAAAGTCACCTATGATGCCGTGGATGGTGACAATGATCCGAAGCACGAAGGCAAAGGCTACCATGGCAGCACCATCGGCATTCCCTCATCGGTCAACCATGCGGGCAAGCACGGCGTGGCCTTCAACAACCAGCTCGCCATCGTGCGCAGTCTCGAATGCTGCCACTGCAAGCTAACTGACAGCGCCTCGCTGGCCCGCGCCTTGCAGTGGGTGATCGACCATCACGCGGAGCATCACATCACCACAGTGAACCTCGCGCCTGTCGATGACAAAGAGCACGCTGAGCCTGTGCCGACTGAGATCGACGCCAAGCTGACGGCGCTGCGCGAACTCGGCATCTGGGTCAGCGCTCCTGCGGGCAATCACAACTTCACCAAAGGCATCTCGTGGCCTGCCTCACAGCCGGACTGTTTTGCCATCGGCGCCGTGATACCGGGCAAGGACATCGCCACGCTGGATCGCCATGCAAAGCTGGATCTTCTTGTACCAGCAAAGGCCACAAGTTCATCAAACGCCATAGTTTGCGGAGCGGCGATGATCTTGCGCGAGGCCATCGAGAAGAGCGGTTACAACTGGAAGAATGAAGGCCCAAACATCGCCGAAGCGATGATGTCCATCTTTCAAAAGACCGGCAAACCTATCGAAGACACGCCGACCAAGCAGACCTACCGCCGCCTCGATCTCATGGCAGCGTTGACACATGTCATGAAGAAATAACCAGCCATGAAACATCTCCTTTTCACCCTTGTCCTGCTTCCCGTCACTGTGGCGCTACATGCCGCCGAACTCCGTGCTGGTGTGGCGAAGGTGGACATCACGGATCGTACAACGGCGCTCGTGAATGATCCATGCTTCGCGAAGGCGCTGGTCTTGAAAACGGAAGAGACGACCGTCGTGCTCATCACGCTGGATGCTGTGGCGGTCGGCGGCATTGGCCGCGTCGGCAATGGTTTCATGGCAACGCTTCGCGGCGCCTTGGAGAAGGACCTGGGCATTGCACCGTCGAGCGTGGTGGTCAATGCGAGTCACTGTCACGGCATCGTGCGCGGTGACCTGGAGCCGCTTGTCATTCAGGCCGTAAAAGACGCGATGAAGAATCTGGTGCCCGTGAAGGCGGGTGCCGGCATCGGACGCGAAGCGCGTATCAGCGAAAACCGCCGCCTCAAGATGAAGGACGGCACCCAGGTGGACATGCGGCGCGCTTACTCCATGCCGCGCGATGAAGATGTGGCGAGCGTGGGACCGATT
>JBEBGU010000999.1:0-1380 GCA_040081325.1 Prosthecobacter sp. | reverse complement strand
GGCGGTGATCTGATCGCCGTCTTTGAAGCCGCCTTCGAGGACGGCGAGGCTCAGCGGATCAGCATCTTCTCACTCCAGACTCCGCGTTGGGCTTTGTGACGTTGCCACAGAGCTTCTTCTGCTTGTTTATCCGTTGCCGGAACTCCCGCAGAGTGTGCTTCGCTTGGTCCTTCGCTTGAAGGTTCTACTTTCCTGCCGCCCTTCGCTCCATCGGAGTTACCCGACTTCGACGCTACTATGGCAGCTCTGACTTCTGCCGGGAGTCTTGCGACTTCCTGCCCCGGCAGATCTCCTGTGTTCACGGCACTACCCTTGCCTGACATACTGCCACCAACCACCCCAAAAATCTCCATCACGAGTTCCGTATATCCCGTGTTGGTTTGCTACTTATGCGCAGCAAGACTTCGCCAGTCACTCGCTGGCTCGTCGTTTTGTTGTGGCCGAATCATGTTCACTTTCGTTGCGGTCAGTCAGGTTCTTTTCGTTGCTCTCCACCCCGCCTCACGGCGACGCAGTTACTTCAAGTTCTCACCCAGAACACGGCTCCAGGGTGGCCGAGGTATTCCACCTCGAAGGGTTTGTGCAACTCCACAGCGCACGAGCGCGGATTTTAATCCGCAGCGGGTCGTCGGAGCAATGGCGTTGAGAAGAAGTTGCTGTGTCGTGGGTGGTGGCGGTGTGCTGCGGGCTGAAAAGCCCGCGCTCCATATAGCTTCGATGCAATCGGTCGTGATGAAGGCGCGCGGGTCAGTTCTTATGTTCAGTCGGAGGTTGCAGAAATACATGCCATCATTTTCAGGAAACGCAGAAGGCAGAGCAAGCGTAAGGAAAGGCCATGCCCAAACACGCTACCGTCATCCATTGGTTCCGCCGCGATCTCCGTCTCACGGACAATACCGCCCTGAATGCGGCGGCGAAGGACGGCGCGCAGGTGGTGCCGGTGTATGTGCTGAGTGACTGGCAGAAGACACACAATTGGACGGGCTCGATCCGACAACAGTTTCTGTGTGGCTGTTTGGAGTCGCTGGCGAAGAATCTGGAGACGCTGGGCAGCAAACTCATTCTGCGCACGGGCCGCGCGGATTTGGAGATCGAAAAGCTAATCAAGGAGACAAAGGCGAGCGCGGTGTACTACAACCGCGACTATGATCCCTATGGCCGCGAGATGGAGAAGAAGGTGCAGGCCATGTGTGCGCATTATGCCGTCGAATGCCACAGCTTCAAAGACCGCGTGCTGCATGAGGCGGGGGAAGTACTGACGGGTAATGGCGGGCCCTATCGCGTTTACACGCCGTATTCGCGGAACTGGTTAGCTTTGGACAAGACGGCTCCGCTGGGCAAACCGAAGACGCTAGGAGCGGCGAGCACGATCCCTAGTGA
>JBEBGU010000315.1:0-5436 GCA_040081325.1 Prosthecobacter sp. | reverse complement strand
TAGGCCAGATTGTCAGCCGACACGAGGTCGTTCACTGCCACGACTTCGATCTCTTTGCCGAGGAGGCCTTGATCACAGATTGCGCGAAACACGAGACGACCGATGCGTCCGAAACCATTGATGCCGATTTTAACCATTGTGTGTGTAGGGATAGAGGGGGATACCCCGACACAGCAGGAAGCGGGCCGGGGCGCGATGCATAAGCGCATGAATTCCGAGCGTCAACCTTGGGGTTGCGGAGCGGACTTCCATCTTCCTCACCTCAGCTCGGCAAATCCACAGAACACATGGGAATCCTCAGGCGGGCGTGCTGCCAGAGGTTCGTCGTGATCGAGATGATCCCGGCAGGCAGTGAAAAACTCTTCCTCAGTGGTGACACGGCGGATGCGGTGCTCAAGCTGGCCTTCAGCGATGCCAGTGGTGATGAAGACCATGTAGCGCTTCATTTTTTGCACATGCGGACGCACGTCAAACCTCGGATGAAAGGCCGCCGTGGCATCGTAGAGCGCCTGGATGTAGCTCAGCATGTCACGCCCCGTGGGGACCGTGACGGCACCGCCTTCCCAGTGAGCGCGGAGTTGAGAAAACAACCACGGATGACGGATGGCACCGCGCCCGAGCATGAGTCCGGCGGCGTTTGTCTGCTTGAGGTAGGCCAGCCCGCTAGCCACATCCACCACATTGCCATTCGCGATCACCGGGCAAGCCATGGCCTGAACCGCAAGCGCGACACACTCAGGATGCACAGGTGTTTTGTAGGCATCCCGAACTGTACGACCGTGGATGGTGAGTGCTTGGATATCGTGCTTTTGAAACACCTCCAACAGGCGCGGAAACTCGGCTTTATCAGCAAAGCCAACACGGCACTTCACGGTGAAACGACCTTGAATGGCATCACGCAGAGCACGCAGGATTTCATCCACTCGCTCCGGCTGACGCAGCAGCCCGCCACCAGCGTCCTTACGGCAAACGATGGGCGCTGGGCAGCCGAGATTCAGGTCGATCCCTGAGACTGGATGCTTCTCCAACTCGCGCGCCGTGCGGCAGAGAGCCGCAATGTCATGCCCGATCATCTGCGCGATCACAGGCCGCCCCGTGTCGTTCTCCGTGATCGAACGAAGAGTGTTAGCATCGAGCCCTGAGTCAGCCGTGACACGGAAGTACTCCGTGACAAAAATATCCGGCCCACCGTAACGCGCCATCAGCCGCATGAACGGCAGGTCCGTCACATCCTGCATGGGAGCCAGGACAAGAGCCGGGCGATGATTGGGGATGAGATCGCGCATAATGGTAACACGCCGGGGCGTAAACGACACACTACTTTGCCGCTTTAAACACGGGTGCTAACAACTCCAGCAAGGCGCTGCGGGCGATGTAGAAGACATCAGGATCACCCTGTACCTGACCAAAGTAGAGGGCGGTGTCCATGCCCGTTTGAGTAGGGGCAAAATTCAAGATCGTGTCCCGTGTTGGTCCTGTGTTGGTGCCGGGTTCACCGAGCGTGACGACGACACGCAGGGCCGGGCTTTGCAGCGCAGTGATCGCATTGGTCACATCTCCAGCCCAGTCCTGCACATTGAATTTAGCCAATGAGCCAGCCAGCTTATCTGCCTTCACTCGGTCGATCTGAGCAGTGATGTTCTGACCCGCACGCTCACCGGTCCACTGCGCTGTCGTGGAGTCGTATTTCAGCACCACAGGCGGAGCCGTACCTGCTGCGAGGCTGATCTGTCGCAGGGAAAACTGAGTGAAGCGCAGCGCGCCGAGCCCCTTCCACTTGATGTTTTCCTGGGGGATATTCGGCAGCAGTGTCGCGTCCACCAAGAACACAGATGGCTCATTTTCATATTTGGCGAAGAAGCCTGTGCTCTCCTTGCTCACGCCAAAAAGCAGCTTCGTTGGCTTTGCGGCACCTTCCGTCCACGAGGCAGTCATGAAAGGATGATCGAGTCCATAGACCGTGAGATTTGAAGCACTGTCAGACGTGAACTCATGAATTTGGAAGGTGTTCAACGCCTCGTAGAACTTGACCACACGCTCGCCGTTGGCTGGCTCCATGCGATTGTTGCGCTTTAGAAACCAGGACTGGTTCTGCTTCTCTAGGTGAATCGGCTGGCCCAGCGTGCTGGTGACATCCACCGCCGTGATCGCTTCTTTATCGATGCGCGCCAGCATCCGGTCACGGAGATCGTTAGGCTGAGACCAAAGTGCGGCGAGTGACTTCGAGGTGATCGTGAAAATGGATTTACGATAGCTCACTTGTGCCGTGGTGGTGATGCTGTCCTTGATCGGTTTCGTGAGCGTGAGATCAAATGGCTTAGCCAAGCCTTTCACGGCCACGCTGATCTTGATATTCTCTGAAGTCAGCTCCGCCGAACCCGGCACAGCCGTGGGAGATTTCGTGTTAGTGACAGGCTCCGCTACCTCTGTGATACTGAGGTTTAGCAGGGTCGAAAGCATTTCACTGATGCGCTCTTTACTACCACGAGTACTCAGGGGTTTCACCAGCATCCAGGGCGCGCGTTCATTCGCACGAGCCAGCTCGATCTGACCACCGGCTTGCACGAGCTTGACGTTCACCACGTAGTCAGCCGGCAGTCGCAAAAGCTTACCATCACGCCAGTCCTGAGGTGTGGACTTGAGAAGATCTGGCAGCGTAGTTTTAGCGACGTATTGCACGATCTCCTCACCCTCTTTCAGTGGGGCAATTGACAGATAGTGGCTGCCCTCAATCGGTGATTGGGCACCGAGACTGAGATTCAAAACATTCTCCGATCCTGCGGCCAAACGCACGGTGTGATGAGGCTTGTCGAGCTGCGTGCGGGTCCAACCATCTGCATCGAACTCGGCTTGATGCACGCGATTGATCCAGCCGATCCCGGAAAGCTCGGTGAGCAGTTTAGCCACCTTTTCAGGATCAGCTAAATCATTGAAGGGCCGCCGCACCCACCACTGCGCACCATCCCATGAAAGGCTCACGCCATCACCACCACTGGAGTCGATTTCGATCTGGGTGATCTTCGTGCGATCAAAGCGCACGGGGCCTTTTTTCATCTCCAACAACTCACGCGTCGTCGGTAAAAAACGCTCGATGCCGACGATGGCAGCGCTGAGGGCGATGACGAGAAGTAGAAGCAGAAGTGTGGTGCGGAGTCGCATGATAATCGAAATACAAAACTCACGCAGCGCGGCGGCTCGCCCAGACCATCATGCCGAAACATAGGACGAATGAAGGAAACACAAAGGTCGTGCTCCAGAAGATGATCTCACCCTGCTTCTGGGTGAGCTGGATGCGATAGCTGTGCTTCTGCTTCGGGGGAATACCGATGAGGCTTTCGCGATTCACGATCCAGTTCAGGCTGGCACCCACAAAGTCGCGATTCACCGCCAGCGCGGACTTCTTGTCGAGCAGTGATGTATTTCCGACCACCACCATGCGGCAGCTATCCACTCTCAGGCGTTCATCTGAGACTGCTCCGCGCTCGATGGATGCGGCGATATAAATAGGCTTTTTGTTATCTTCTTCATCAACCACAGGCAGATCTTCCAAGTAGTTTTTCTCACCCCAGTAGCGGTCTGTGGCACCGATCAGAGGCTGCGCGGTGATATTTTGATTCTTTAGGTACTCATCATCAAAGCGTACCTCAAGAGACTGCGACTGTCCTGGCAGAGTGGTCGTGCTGGCAGCGAGTGGTCGAGTGATCGATGACTCATCATCAAAGATGGCCTGCACTGAAAATTCCTTTCGCGGACCAGTACCCGTACTCTCGGCATAGAGAACACGATCACCGCGCGGCACCACGCCATGGAGTCCGAGGAAAGCATTCAATCTAGGCGTCTCACCCGATGGATCTAATAGCACCAGCAGCCCAGAGCGCTTGCTCTCCCAGTAAGTCTTGATCATGGCGATCTCACTTTCTGACAGATCATATCGCAGCCCGACTAGCAGCACCCCATCCGCATCCGCAGGCACTCGGCTGACTTCAGTGAGATTGAGCGGGAAGAGCTGAAAGTTCTGCTGCCTGCCGAGTTCACCGATACTGACCATGGCATCAACCAGTGAGCCTTCCGTTCGCGCTCCCTGTCCCACCACGATGTAAAATTTCCGCTCATCACCTTCGACTACATTAATGATCGCAGAGGTAATGGCATCCTCACCACGGAACTCTTTGATCCGGCGCTGTGTCTCCGTGCTGTTTTCGCGCACCACGAGCTCTTCCTCAGTGATGAAGCGTGTACGAGAGCCGACTCGCACCACGACGCCACTTTGATCGAGAGGCAGGCCAGTCTCAGCCTTCAGTGCCTCTGCGCGCTCGATGTCACGTACAGGGTCGATCGAGCGGACCTTGATGCGACCACGGCCATTGAGGCGGTATTCCTCAAGCAGCGTCTGCACGTCACCATAGATCTTTGAGTCGCGGGCGAACACGTTGGCGATGAAAACATCCTTCGAGAGCTTATCGAGGTAGTTCAGCGTGGCCGTGCTGACCGTGTAATTTTGCTGCGGGCTTAAATCCCAGCGTGTGTGGTAGCGGTAGCTGAGGCGGTTGATGCCAAAAAAGATCGCCAGGGTAAGCACGATCTGAATGAGCACATTCAACCCGATCCCCCAGCGGCGCGGCATCGGCGCGGAGGTGGGAGTTGCGGGTGATGGAGTGTCAGACATGTATGAAATAAGTGATTCGTTGTTCCTCACGGACGCCATCTTCTGAACTCCAGCACTTGATGAGTCAGTGCCAGGAAGAGTAAAGCTAGGCTTGAGTAATAGACCAGCGGGCGCGTATCAATCAGGCCGTTGGTGAAGGTGCGGATGTGCTCCATGCTTGCGAAGTAGTTGATGATGTCCACGAAGGACTCCGAGACCTTACGGCCCACCACCATGATGAAAAGACCCGCTAGAAAATGCATCAAGCTGAAGGTGAAAGAGATCACGGCGGCGATGATTTGATTCGAGGTCAGCGAGGAGGCAAAGCAGCCGATGGCTAGATTAAACATCCCCATCGCTAGCAGGATGATGTAGCTGCCCTTCAGGCCGCCGGATGCGATCTCGACTTGTCCGGCAGTGATCCAGTCCACGAACTCGAAATTGATGTAGCTCGGCACCCACAGCACGCAGTAAACAAACAGTGCGGCCAGATACTTTGACCACACGACCTGCCAAGCATGAACGGGTGCAGTGAAGAGCGTCTCAAAGGTGCCCATCTTCTTTTCTTCAGCAAACAGGCGCATCGTCAGCAGTGGAAAGATGAAGAAGTAGGAAAGCCAAAACCAGCTTGGCTGAAAAATCCACGTCACGATGGACCCCTCACTCGGCGCACTTTCCAAGACTGAAAGCGCCGCGCGGAATGAGTAGCCGCTCAGCACCATCACCAGCGCCAAAACAATGTAGGCCACTGGCGAGACGAAGAAGGCTCGCAGTTCTTTTTTGAAGAGTAC
>JBEBGU010000314.1:0-5456 GCA_040081325.1 Prosthecobacter sp. | reverse complement strand
CGCCGGTAAGCACCCGATCAGCCAAATATTGACCGCGCGCAGGCGCACGCAGCTCGCCACGCTGCTGGACTTCAGTCAGCGTGAGGCTTTGGCGGCTCCGCTCTATGAGCAGGCGATCACGGACTATGAATCCCTGACGCCGCCAGATGACCTCTCCGCTGCGCAGATCCGCAATAATTTGGCGATGATCTACAAAGGTCTGGGCAAGTACGCCCTGGCCGAGCAGCACTACTTGCGCTCACTCGAAGTTTTGGAAATCAATATGGGGCGCGACTCTGAAGAGATGGCCTCCGTGTACAACAACCTCGGCAGTCTCTACTACACCGCAGGTTTCCCAGATCAGGCCAAGGAGATGTTTGCGGAAGGGTTGAGCATTCGCCTGAAAATTCTGGATCTGGATCACCCTGATGTGGCGCAGTCGCTGTGCAACATCGCCACGGCGAAGCATGAGCTCGGTGAGAACACTGACGCGCTACTCGACTTTGAGCAAAGTCTGCGAATCCTAGAGTTGCACATCAAAGATGAGGCCAACAGCTACGAAGCCGTGGGTCGCGACTACATCTCACTCCTGGAAAATCTGGGGGATGAACGCAAAGCCGCTGCCTTCAAGAAGCGGATGGAGAAAGTGCTGGCTAGCCTGTGATGCTGCTTTCTTTTGGCGGTCAGCTTTTCTAAAGGTGAGGCATGTCCACTGCCCGCCTGCTTTGTCTCGTCACACTTTTATTCATCGGCTGTGCTAAGCGTGATGTGCTCATCATCGGCACCGACGCGACGTATCCGCCGTTTGAATTTGTCGATGAACAAGGCTGCATCTCTGGCGTCAGTGTCGCTATTGCTGAAGAGATCGGTAAAGAGCTGGGCAAGCCGGTGGAGTTTCGCAATCTGAACTTCGATGGCCTGATCCCCGCGCTGCAAAGTGGGCAGATCGACCTCATCATTTCTTCACTCACCGCGAACGAGCAGCGGCGGCAGTCGATTGATTTCTCAGAGCCCTATGTGAAGACTGGGCTGTCGATCCTCGCTGCTAGAGACTCGACGGTAATGTCGGCAAAAGATTTGAGCACTCCTGGGAGAAAGCTGGCGGTGCGACTCGCCACCACGGGTGAGCAGTGGTGCCGTAAAGAGTTGCCACAGGCGAAGCTCGTTGCCTTGGACACCGATGCAGCCTGCGTGCTGGAGGTCATCAATGGCACCGTGGACGCCTGGGTCTATGATCAAGTCAGTGTCATGAATTACCATGCCAAACACCCGGATCGCACGCGCGCGCTGCTGTCTCCTTTGCGCGAAGAGGTCTGGGCCGTCGGACTCAAGAAAGGGCGTGACGATTTGAAATCCAAAGTGAATGCAGCCATCGCTCGAATGAAGCAGGAAGGTGCTTTTGCCAAACTCGCGAATCAGTTTTTATCCAAGGAGCGGGACATGATGAAGTCGCAAGGCCTGCCGTTTGTGTTTGAGTGATTCCAACTATGTCTGCCATCGCCGCCAATCTTGAGAGCATTCGTGAATGCATCCACGCCGCTGCCATTCGATCAGGACGTGATGCTTCATCGGTGGAGTTGCTGGCTGTTTCCAAGACACATCCAGTGGAGTCGATTCTGGAAGCAATCGATGCGGGGCAGCTCGTGTTTGGTGAGAATCGCGTGCAAGAAATTCTGATCAAGCAGCCGCAACTACCGAGCCATGTGCGCTGGCATCTCATCGGGCCACTGCAATCCAACAAGGTGCGTAAGGTGCTGCCGCTGGTGGAGATGATTCATGCGGTGGATAGCTTCGACATCGCAAAAGACATCAACCGCATCGGCGGCGAACTCGGGCTGCGGCCACGGGTGCTGATCGAGATCAATCTGGGCACTGAGTCTTCAAAACATGGATTCAATCCAACGACGATCTGTGAGCAATGGGAGCTGCTCTGCGCGCTGGATAAACTCAACATTCAGGGGGTGATGTGCATCCCGCCGTTTGATCCATTGCCAGAAAAGACACGGCCCAATTTCGTGATGCTGCGCGAGCTGCGTGATGAACTGGAAAAGCGCGGTGGTGCGGCATTGTCACAGCTTTCCATGGGCATGAGTCACGACTATGAAGTGGCTATCGAAGAAGGTGCCACGATCGTGCGTGTCGGCAGTGCCATCTTCGGAAGTCGGGCGGCCAAAGTGTGAGGTCAAGGAGTGAGGCCATCTTGGCCTCATCCTAACTTCATCTTGCGTGTGTGAGGGCTAGAAGCCCTCACTCCTTGATTGCTTCTGTCATGCGCATGGCTTGGACGTTTGGTTTCACGTCATGCACGCGCACCAGCCGTGCGCCGAGTGCGCGCGCATGGGCCGTGAGTGCCACGGTGGGCCAGTCACGATCATTGATTTCATCTGAGCCGACGAGCTTTGCGATCATGCTCTTCCGTGAAACCCCGACGAGCAGTGGGCGACCTGCGGTGGCTAACTTTGGCAGCGCACGCATGAGTGCCACGTTGTGATCGAGTGTCTTGCCGAAACCAAAACCTGGATCGAGCACCACGCGCGCGGGGTTAATGCCGTCACGCTCCAAGGCGCGCAGACGATCTTCAAAGTAATGCTGCACCTCCTGCACGACATCCGCATACTGAGCCTGCTGCTGCATGGTGCGCGGCGTGCCGATCATGTGCATGATCACGAGTCCAGCGTCACACGCAGCGGCGACTCGTGACATGGCGGTATCACCGCGCAGACCGGACACGTCATTGATGATGTCGGCCCCGGCATCCAAGGCGGCACGGGCGACGGAGGCTTTCATGGTGTCGATAGAGATGAGCGTCTTTGTCGCGGAGCGCACCGCGCGAATGACGGGCAGCACGCGGCGCAGCTCCTCGGCCTCCTCCACTGGCTCGGCACCGGGGCGGGTGGATTCACCGCCGATGTCGAGGATGTCTGCGCCCTCTGCTACCAGCCTCAATGCGTGCTCGACAGCGCGGCCCGTGTCGAGAAAACGGCCACCATCGGAAAAGGAGTCGGGCGTCACATTGACGATGCCCATGACCATGCCATGCGTGGTGAGATCGTGATCGGTGTCATGGATGCGCCAGAGTAAATTCATGGCAGCATTTCAAAGCAGACCGTCCAGGAAGTAAAGCCCGCCCTCAAGGCACCAGGAAGAAGCCGTGGAAGGGTTCAAGCAGGGGTTCTTGTGAGAGATCAGTTTGAGTCGCGGCCTCTTCGCGGACCCAGATGGCAGCGGTGTCGGTCTGCATGAGGAAGAGATTGTCGTAGCCGCTGGCGCTGGCATCGCTGTCGGCTTTCCACAGGCGTAGGCGGCTGGCGGCGCTGGCACTCGAAGCTGCGCGGTAGCCTTTCGCGACGGTGAAACCTGCGGCTTCAGGCGACTGCGTGATGCTGAGACCGGTGCTGATGAGTCGAGTGCTGCTGCTTGCTTGCAGCGCGGCGCTATTCGCCAACTGACCGGTGAGCAGGACGCTGACTTCAGCACTGCGGGCATGAACCAGCACGGCGCTCTGAGGTGGCAGGAGTTCAGAGCCGACGTTTGCGCTATCGCGCGTCCAGCCTGTGCTGCTGAGCCAAGTGACTTGGAAGGCGTTGCTCGCTGGATCAAAGGTCATGATGCGGTCGGCCTCGGCTTCGGTCGTGCCGCTGGTGAAGAGATCGGCTGGCAGCAACTCGACAAGCGTGTGGTGAGCACGCAGGGCGATGCGTGAGAGA
Organism: Prosthecobacter sp.; assembly: GCA_040081325.1. Lineage (GTDB taxonomy): Bacteria > Verrucomicrobiota > Verrucomicrobiia > Verrucomicrobiales > Verrucomicrobiaceae > Prosthecobacter. Next base: position 1,770 of record JBEBGU010000314.1, on the reverse strand, counting down.
GCGGGAATTGACTCTGCGATGAGTGCGATTCTTGTGCTGGTGCTGGCCAGTTCATCGACTTCATAGTTGATGCCGGTGATGAGATCTTGGATGTAAAGCTGGGCTGCAGGCAGGGTGACGGACACTGGCAGCACAAGGGCGTTGCCCTCCATAGCGCTGATGTTTCCAGCGAAGAGTTCAGCTTTGACCAGCGGCATGGAGAAGCTGCGCTGACCGATCGAGAAGTTCTCACGGCTGAATGCCTGCACAGGTGAGACGGCCGTGTCTTCGGGGACGCCATTGAGGTCAGCATCGAGCGCGATTTTCAGGCGGACAAAGCCACGCGACTGACCCGCAAAGACGGTGGAGTCTTCGAGGCTGGCGTAACGAACGATCTGACTGCCATCAGCCGCGATGCTGGTCTGCGGAAGGATGGCGAGACGTGTCCAAGTTTTCAGATCGGCGCTGACTTCGACCGTGTAAATGATGTCCTCGTGACCTGCGGCTGGTCGGCTCAAAAGCACGTCGGCGGCACCCGTGGTGTCGTTGACGATGACACGGAACTTGCCTGCACCGCTGCTGCCATTGGCGGGATCGGTATCGAGTGCGTATTCGAGCAGCGCTGGGTAAAGATCGTGATCTTCGGCGTTGGCGTGTGTGGTTTGCCAAGCGGTAAAGGTATTGGCAGCAGAATTTTCCGTGATGGTGACACGCTCACGCATCGCCAGCGGGAAGCCGCCGCCACTAGCGCTACGCAGGCCGAGGTCGCGGGTGAAATCGTTATTAGCGTCAACGAAACTGTCGTCAGCGACGCCTTCGAATCCTGACTCAGACGCGCCTGTTGGCAGCAGTCCGACGTTGAGCGTAAACACCGCCGTCGAAGACCCCGTGGTCGCGGGTGTGGCAGCCGGGAGGAGGTCCTGACCCGTGTCATCATCCCCCGCCACGACGCTGCTCATCGGCACCATACCAGAAAGCGCTGCACCTGTAGCGAACTGGCTTGCTGGCAGGTGCAGGAAGTAGCTGCCGGGATTGAGTCCGTCGATGTAGTAGCGGCCTTTGTGATCGGTGAGAGCCACGTTGGCAGGACTGTCTGTGGCCACGTTGGCACCCTGAGCAAAGATTTGCACATAAACGCCTTCGATACCTTCAGAGTCGTCGTAGTTGCCGTTTCCGTTGTAGTCGAGGAAGACGAGATTGCCGACGCCCAACGGTGACCAGAGGCCGAAGTCGAGCGTCAGGTTGGTGTCGGTATTGGTATCACCATCCGTGGCGGATTCGGCGCCTGGGGAGAGGTTGATGACGGGGCTATACAAGGGTGTGCCGAGTCCGCCTGGCTGTGCTCCATCGTTGTTATCATTGACGTTGTTATCCGAGGTGGCTGGGGTGCCGCCGGAGTAACGATAGTTCACAGGTGGCGTGACCTTGACGTAGTAGTTACCAGCGATAAGCCCGGTGAAAAGATAAGCGCCCGTGGAGGTGGTGGTGAAGTTGCTGCCGATCTGTGTGTCTGCCGCAGTGCTGGTGCCGCCAATGGCGTTGTCGCTTCCTGTGCTGAAGAGTTGCACGGTGGTTGCCGCGACGCCGGGTTCGACGCCATCTTTGAGGCCGTTGTTATTCGAGTCTTCAAAGATGAGATTACCAATGGAGAAAGTGCGCACGGGAATGGTGTAGGCGAGCGAGCCGGTGCAACCGTTCGCATCGGTGGCCGTCACGGTGCCGGTGAAGGAGCCGCTGACGGATGGCGTGCCAGTGATAGTGCCACTCGTTGAAAGGGAGAGTCCGGTAGGC
>JBEBGU010000998.1:0-1391 GCA_040081325.1 Prosthecobacter sp. | reverse complement strand
CTCCTCCACCGCACGACGTTGATCGATTTCCTGCTTTAGCTCCTTCACCGAGTCCGCCAGCTCGAGAGTGCGCTGACTCAAATCTTTGACGACCTGACTGAGTCGAATATTGGCCTCACGCGCTCCACGATGCGTCTGCTCGATCGGCGTGATAGCCTCAGCAAAAAACAGACCTGCGCGGCCCATCATGGTATTGCTCGTGCTCGTGGAGTAACTCGGCAGCACGAGAGAGATCAGCGCGATTTCATGAATGCGCGCAAGGTCCAGCGTCTCCTGCCCCATGGAAATGGCCCGACTGCCCAGCTCTCGCGCGGAGTCCATGCAGGCATCAGGCCCCTGTCTCAGGTAGGTTTGCAGGGCGCTGTGGTAGAGCCGTGAAAGCTCCACCCGTTTATCGTTGTTTGGGTGTGTCGAATTCACGCGTGAACGAGTTGATGGTTTTCACCGACTTCTCCACCAGCCGCTGAATGATGGAGATCTCCTTGCTGTGACTTTCCTCACTGTCCGAAGTGGCTTTCTGGAGCGCCAACAGTCGCACATGAATGCCCAGCATCGTCTGGGCAATCTCGTCATTGAGTTGCAGACTCATCTGTCGGCGTTCTTCCTCATTCACAGATAAAATCTTGCGCACCATGTCCTGCAAATGAGTTTCTAAAATGCGGGACTCCTTGAGCAGGCGTCTTGAATTCTCAGCACCTGCTTCAAGAGCAGCCTCGGCTTCCTTGCGATCTGTGATGCCCTGCTGTAGCTCACGATTCGAGTCCGCCAAGTCTAGGGTGAGCTGTCCCAGAGTGGAGTGCAGTTCATTCAAATCAGCAGACGCTTCCACAGCGGTGCGGTGTGTCTCTTCAATGGCGGTAAGTGTCTCCGTAAAAAAAACGGCAGCACTCGCAGCTAAATCTTTCCGCGCATTCATGCTCAGATCGGAAGCTAACAACGAAGCTAATGCCGCCTCATGTATGGCAGCGAGATCGAGCGTCTCGAGTCCCAAAAAGACAGCCTGACAGCCAAGCTCATGGGCCTCATGCAAGCTTGCCTCTGCGCCGTTTTCTAAATGGGTGCGTAACGCCGTCAGGTATCTCTCTGACAGCTCGCTCGTGGTGATTGGGTTCATTTCAAGTATGCAGCACCATCAAAGAATGATGGCAGTCAGGCCATGGGGTGAAACCCTACTTTGATCCAAATCACAGCGGCCAAATGGGGTGAACACTCCATCGCGCATTCAGGTGCGCACGTCGTTGGTGTGTTCTATGACTAGACCCTTCTACCGCCTTGCTGCTATCGCCCTCTGCCTCACCTTTACCGGAGGCTGTGCTGGGCCGCGCGTGGTGCTGGGGCCGCCAGATGTGGATGTGGACGATGTATCCTATTGGGACGGAGATCACCTGAGC
>JBEBGU010000313.1:0-5484 GCA_040081325.1 Prosthecobacter sp. | reverse complement strand
CGCCAAAGCAGGCTGGGTCGTAGCTCTAAACCCACGACGAAGAGCATCATGACCACGCCGAACTCGGCAAAGTGCTGTACGTCCTCCACTTTCCCCACCAGACCTAGCAGGGATGGACCGATCAGGATGCCGGCGATGAGGTAGCCGAGCACGGAGCCCAGTCCGAGCCGCTTTGCCACAGGCACAGCCACGACCGCGGCGAGCAGATAGATCACGGCCTGGAAAAGGAAGTCGGAAGTCATGCCTGGAGCTCTTGGATTCGTGCACGGTAACTCTGGGCGGCGGCCTGCACTTCCGGCGGCGTGTAGCGATTCACGGCATGGAGGATGAAGGGTTCCAAATAGGTCATGCCGCAGAGGTGCGCGGTTTGATCAAAGGGGGCGAGCAGCTCACGCATGGTGAAGCGATTTGGCCCACCATGCTGATACGTCTCTTCTGGCCCACCGGTGGTCAGCGCACTTAGCACTTGTTTGCCATGCAGCGCCTTTCCTGAGTCTCCATAGGCAAAGCCGTATTCAAGCACCACGTCCTGCCACTCCTTCATCAATGCTGGGGCTGAATACCAGTAGAAGGGGTGCTGCCAGACGATGACGTCATGCTCTAGCAGGAGCTTTTGCTCAGCTTCGACCTCGATATGGTAGTCGGGGTACGCCTCATACAGATCATGAAAGGTCACGCCAGCTAGACCCTGCACGGCGTCTGCCATGGCCGCATTCATCCGTGAGCGATGCAGCGCTGGGTGCGAGAATAGAATGAGAACGCTGCGGGCCATAGTCTTGCGATCATTCTTCCCACGTCCGCGCCACACGCTCTATGCTCAGCGCCTTCCCTGTGGCAGGGTCCAGCGTGATCAGTACGCCATTCACACGCACAGCTCCCGTGCCCACGCCGAACTTAGTCGGCAGCGCGGTGAGAAATCGAGTCAGCACAGGCTCGATCTGACTGCCGATCACCGAGTCCAGCGGGCCGCACATGCCTGCATCACTTTGGAAAGCGGTGCCCTTTGGCAAAACGCGCTCGTCTGCCGTAGGCACATGCGTGTGCGTGCCCACGACGGCGCTTACCAGCCCGTCGAGGTGCCATCCCATCGCGACTTTTTCACTCGTAGCCTCCGCATGGAAATCGACAAAGATTACCGGTGTCTCCTCTCGCATCTCAGCCACCGCTTTCAGCACCGCTGGGAAGGGATTTTCCATGCCCTCTTTCATGAACGTGCGTCCCTGTAGATTGATGACGCCGACCTTGCACTTCTTCGTCTGCAAAACTAGCGTCCCCTGTCCCGGCGCACCCTCAGGGTAGTTGATCGGGCGCAGCAGGCGCGGCTCTTCCTTCATGAAAGGCACGATCTCCTTTTGATCCCAAATATGGTCGCCAGTCGTGATCACCGCCGCTCCCGCACGCATGAGGCTGATGGCGATCTTTGGCGTGATGCCGCGCCCACCTGCAGAATTCTCCCCATTCACGATGATGAAGTCCGTCTTCAGCTCATCTTTCAGGATCGGCAGCAGCGCGGCCACCGCTTTTCTACCCGGCTCACCCACCACATCTCCGAGGAAAAGAATGCGGAACAGGTCCGGCGTGGGTTCAGGAGCAGATTCAGGCGTCATGTCGCCCCACATAGGGGAAAGCGCCCCGTGTGGCAAGTGCCGTGTGGTCTCAGGGCTTTCGCATGAAATGAGCGTGCAAATCTGGATCACCGCTTTTGTGGCATGATTTACAAAAGGGTCAGAATGAAACCCCTCTCTTCAGACCTGTTCATCATGCGAATCTTGTGAATCCTGTAGCTCATTCATAGCTCTCTCTGGGGGCGTGAGTCCTGGCGCGGCCTTGCGGGTTGCGTTCTCTGAGTGCTGTGCTTGGATGCGCGCCTCAGAAACGCATCCTATGTCCGCCCATTCCCCCCACTCGTCCGAGCATTCTGGCTCCTCCATCTGGTCCCTGCTGAATATCATCATCGCCGTCGCCATCGGCGGCTTCACGCTCATCTTTGCTGCCACACTTTTCATTGGTGCTTTCAAACAAAGTGCTGGCCTCGTTAAAGAGGCTCCAGCAGCTCCGTCCGCCCCCGCTGCACCTGCTGCACCTGCTGCACCTGCTGCACCTGCTGCACCTGCTGCACCTGCTGCACCTGCTGCACCTGCTGCACCTGCTGCACCTGCTGCACCTGCTGCTGCCACCGCAGCCCCTGCCGCAGGTGCCCCGAGCACGGCCATCGCTGAAATCACCATCAAGCCTGACCTGTCCAATCCATTGGCCTACGACACCAAGGAATTCAAAGTCAAAGCAGGTCAGAAAGTGAAGCTCACCTTCAATAACACCCATCCTGCCGTGCCTCAGCCGCATAACATCGTCATCGCCAAGCCCGGCTCCAAAGACAAACTGCTCGGACTCGCCATGGCCATGGCCGCTGCTCCAGATGGCATGGCCAAAGGTTTCATCCCTGAGTCACCCGACATCCTATTTCACACCAAGCTGCTCCAGCCTAACACGAGCGAGATACTGGAGTTCACCGCCCCAGCCGCTGGCGATTACCCGTATCTATGTACCTTCCCAGGTCACGGCATCATCATGAATGGCACCATGAAGGTCGAGTAAAGCGCGCCGATTTCACTTTCTCAAAAAGCCCGAGTTACAGCTCGGGCTTTTTTGTGTCAGTCCACAAAGTCCAGCCCCAGATCCAGCGCGCGTGCCGAGTGCGTCAGGGCACCCACTGAAATCGCATTCACACCCGTCGCCGCCACATCTCGGATCGTGTCGAGCGTGATGCCGCCGCTAGCCTCCAGCCACAGACGACCCGCATTCATCTCCACCGCTTCTCGCAGCTTCTCGCAGCCCATGTTGTCCAGCAGCAGCATATCCACACCACGCAGATTTAAAAAGCGCGCCATCTGCTCCAGCGTATCGCATTCGAGCTGGATGCGCGTGCCAGGGCGCTCAGCGCGGACACGATCAATCGCGACTTGAAGTTGCTCGGAGGAACCATGCGCGGCGATGTGATTGTCCTTCACCATCACGTGATCATAAAGACCCATGCGATGGTTCGTGCCACCGCCCGCTTTGACCGCCGCCTTTTCCAGCAACCGCCAGCCCGGCGTCGTCTTCCGCGTGTCCCAGATCTGCACGGCGTGCGGCTGCACCGCCTGCACATAGCGCCGAGTCTGCGAGGCCACGCCGCACAGCCGTTGAAGAAAGTTCAGCGCCGTGCGCTCGCCTGTCAGGATTGCCCGGGTCGGCCCGCTGATCTCCAGCAGCACATCGCCCCTCACAAAAGCCTCACCATCCAGCTTCAGTGCCCGTGCTTCGATTCGCACGTCCATCAGCGCAAACACACGCACCGCGATTTCAACGCCCGACATCACCCCCGGCTCACGCGCCACGATCACCGCCCGTGCCACCGAATCCTCCGGCACAAAGTAAGTCGCCGTCACATCACCTGGCCCGACATCTTCAGCGATGGCGGCATGGATCAGTTGTTCAGTGGTGAGGTCCAAGGGTGAGAGAGCTTTCTGGGGCTGCATGTCTCGCTGTTATCATCAAGCCAAGCCCGCCGCCAGATTGAGTTTGCAGTAGTTGACGGTCGTTGAGGCTCGCCCCGCGAGCGTTGAGGATGGCTTCCAGATTAGCCGCAGAGTTTTTGAACCGCTAATAGGACGCTGACGAGACGCTAATCCCATTCGTCATTCGTCATTCGTCCTGGCTCCCCAAGTCTCTAAAAACTAGAATCTTAAAATTTCAATCACCTGACCCCTTTTACCCCTTTTACTGCTGATTTGAGGTTCCGATGACGGAGCAATCAGGCGATTTCATAGTGTTCCCCCGGCCGAATCGACTTTGCCTGCGCAATTGCCGACGAACTCGCTGCCGCAAGATACAATGGTTGCCCATCTGGACTGCCTAGCGATTTCCATGGAATTCGGACAAAGGCCGTCGCTCCATCTGTCTTGCCACCCGGCGTTAGGTTGGAGATAATGTTGAAATTGTGTTCTCGGATCGCCTGATCATGCTCAAGGTTCAGTATGCTACGAAGAAGGTATTTCACCAGTAGTATGCCACCACCTGGCATGAGCACACGTTCAGACTCGCGGAGCTTATGCAAGTTGGATACTCCATCGACTTCGCCATTGCCCCAGCACAGGCCATCCATAATCCGGACGCGCTCTTCGGGGCCAAAACCCACGCCTTGATCTTTGATGGAGATCACCAGCTCATCGCCCACCGTGGCTACTGTCAGTTTGGTTTCCAAACGATTGCCATCACCGCGAGCAATAGTACTCTGGCCCGCGTTGATGATCAACGCAATGACGATGGCTAACAATTCGCGCCCGCCACTAGTGAACTGTAGCGCTCTCTCGCAGCCGAGAACATCCACACGGCAACGGTCTTCCATATGTTCCAGCACATGGATCAGCGTTTGTAGCTCATCTGTCGTATGAGTGGAGCCTTCGAGCTGGTGGTTCTCCTTGGGTTTATCCACGAGTTTGCGGAACCAGCCGAGCATCACGAGTTCCAACTCCAGAAGTGGCGTGGCTGACCCCTCAGAAGCCAGCTTGTCCGACTTGCGCAAGTGTGCGCTGCTTGCGCGTTCGGCGTGCTTCAGGTGTCTTCGCACCCAGCGCCAAACGACGTTGCGCCGAATGTATCCTTGGGTGACATCTTCGAAGAGCACGAGCACACCACGCACCACGAATGTCTGTTTCCCTCCTTTGCCGGTGCGAGATTCGATCCATGGCCACTTCCGTACCTCTACCCATATGTAGTCATCGGAATCAGGAAAGCGGTGACGCTCGATCCAACCGCGCTTCGGATAGTCTTCGACATGCTTTTTGCGTTCCTTTGCCGCCCACTTCTTCAACTCCACTGCTATGGCCTGATGGATGCTTTCCAGCGTCGCCCCGCTGCCCAAGTCCTTGATAACTTTGTTGGCCCTGTCGGTGATCTCTTTGTCATCCGTTGCGTAGTTTTCATCTGGGCATAGCTCGGGAATAGTTGAATCGATCTTGGATCGCTTACCTTTGCGCCCGTATAGATCCGCATCTGTGGGGCCGTCTCCGCCATTGATCTTTTGCAGCAGCAGTTCTTCAGGGCAATTCTCGAATACATCCTTCGGATGTTGTTGTTTGGCCAGAGTAAGCAAGCGCGGTTTGATCTGCCTCATATGCAACCGATTGCTCCAAACTACATGACTCTGTGGCGCTTCTCCAGGAGCTACGGCTTTGGGCTTCTTCATTAATGCGTAAACAGGCAGGCTGTCATTAAACAGCTCTGCGAGCTTTTGCATTTGCACTGGATACCCGCTGCTCGCCTCACCAACGAGTCCAACGACAACACCATCCCCTACGTCGCTGCACAGCCGAAGCTTTGTCGTCCAAATGGCTCGGTCCTTACTCTTGTCTGCCGTGAAGGTGGGTTCGAAGTCTTCAAAGATAGGTGTGCGCTCACCTATTGAGTCGTTTAACTCATCGACATTGAGTCCGAGCCGTTCCG
>JBEBGU010000997.1:0-1400 GCA_040081325.1 Prosthecobacter sp. | reverse complement strand
ATCGTGGTAGTGTCGGATCTCCCTGAGCCATGCTGACTCAACTGTCTTTCCTTCACCGCGACGCATTCACTGCGGCGCTGGGCCGCCTGCTCACGCTAGGCCCTGTGAGTCGAGCTGAGGAGGCTGCCAGCGCATGGACTGGCCGGGACACGGGACTTGCCAATCAATATCTCTCACTGCTTGTCTCCCAGCCTGAGTATGGGCGCGTTCTGGATCTGCTGTGGAGCCTTTACGAGAAGCACGATTCGACGGCGCTGCTCATTGAAAATGTGACCGTGCAAGCTCAGTCCAATCGGCATCCTTCTGTCTTGATGGTGCTGGGGCATCTGCACAGGAAGGGCGGGAATCTCACGAAAGCCGCTTCGATTTATGATGAAGTGATCAAAGCGAATGCGCTGAATGCCGAGGCTCTTCAAGCCCGTGCGGCGGTGGCTCAGGAGATGGGTGATCCGACGACGGCATGGCGTCTGATCGGTCAGCTCAGCGCTCAATTACTCGATGCTGATCCTAGAAAAGTAGAGGCGCTTCTACAACTCGGATCACTGGCGCTCGCGGCTGGCAAGAGTGATGAGGCGGTGAAAGCCTGGGAAAATGCGGCGAAGCTTAAGCCGGGTGATTTTGACCTGATACGGCAAGTGGCCGAGTTTATTCTGCGTGCGGGCTTTCCAGATCGAGCTGCAGCTTTTTACAGCACTCTGACTGAGCAAAGTGATCCACAGCGTCGCCTCGATGCGCTCTATGATTTAGCCCGAATCCATGAGCATGCAGATCAGTTTGAGCAAGCGGATGCCGCGTTGATGAAGGGGTTAGCACTGCTCGACTTCCGTGATGGTCGCTACGCTGATTTCTTTCTCCGTCGCGTGCGGCTGCATGAGCGCTTTGGCTCGCTCGATGATCTCCGCCAGCAGCTCACCAAGTCCGCCACGCAGAAGCCAGTGAGCGAGCATGCTCTTCGTGATCTGGTGCGCTTTCATGAGATCACGGTGGATACGGATGAGCACCTGAGCGCACTGCGTGAGCTGGTGAAGCAACTGCCGCAGGTGGATGACTATCGCTGGGAGTTGGTGCGAGCTTTGCTCGATCATGAAGGTGCTGAAGAAGCAGCAAAACTGCTGGATGAACGCCTCAAAGGTGATGGCAGCGATCTGCCCGCCATTGTCTTTCTGCGCTGTGAAGCTGATTTGCGCCGAGGCGATGCTTCTGCTGCTACGTCTCGTATTGAGAAGCTGCTGAAAGCTCAGGGCGCGTCACCCGAGTTGGAGAAACAGGCGCTCGCCTTTGCTCAGCAGCGGGCGCTGGATGCGGTGATCGAGATGATCCTGAAGTCGCGCCTAGAGCGTGATCCCAGCAAGCCTGAGTCTGTGTTTGAGCTGGCTGCTTTTCATCGCGCTAGAAAAGAC
>JBEBGU010000312.1:0-5503 GCA_040081325.1 Prosthecobacter sp. | reverse complement strand
TTGACTGGGAGGAGGTGCGATGAACGCGGACCGTCTGCCGCGTACGTGGCTCATCGTCGGCGTGCTGTGGGTCGTGGCGGCGCTCAATTACCTGGACCGCATCATGATCACCACGATGCGAGATTCGCTCACGCAGGCGGTGCCGATGACGGATGCGCAGTTCGGCCTGCTCACTGCGGTTTTCTTGTGGGTGTATGGTTTGCTGAGCCCGTTCGCCGGATTTCTCGCGGATCGCTTCAATCGCAGCCGCCTGATTGTGTTCAGCCTGCTCGTGTGGTCGCTGCTGACGTGGCTCACGGGTCATGCGCGGAGTTTTGAGGAGTTGATCGTCGTGCGGGCGCTCATGGGGCTGAGCGAGGCGGCGTATCTGCCAGCAGCGCTGGCTTTGATCGCCGATTACCATCGCGGCAGCACGCGCTCGCTAGCCACGGGCATTCACATGACCGGCTTGAGCGTGGGCACGGGACTGGCGGGCATCGGCGGCTGGGTGGCGGAGCGGCATGGATGGTCGGTGGCGTTCGATGTGTTCGGGCTGTTCGGCATCGCGTATGCGGTGGGGCTGCTCTTCGTGCTGCGTGATCCGCCACGCGAGAGTGGAGTCGTGACATCGGCTGCGGAGCAGCCACGACTCGGTCAGGCGCTCACCAGTTTGTTCAGCAGCCGTTCGTTTCTTTTGCTGCTCGCGTTCTGGGGATTGCTGGCGCTGGCAGGCTGGGCGGTGATGGGCTGGATGCCGACTTTCTTCAAAGAGCAGTTCAAGCTCGATCAAGGCGCGGCAGGCATCTCGGCCACGAGCTTTCTGGCGGTGGCGATGTTTGCCGGGAAGCTCGTCGGCGGTGCCTGGGCGGATCGCTGGAGCAAGACCAACAACCGCGCGCGCATCCTCGTGCCCGCCATCGGCTTGTTCATCGCCGCACCTGCGACACTGCTGGTCGCCAACACCGGCATGCTCGCGCTCGCCATCGCAGGGCTGTCGATTTACGGATTCACGCGTGTGTTTTCCGACGCGAATTTGATGCCCATCCTCTGCCAGGTGTCCGACAGCCGCTACCGCGCCACGGGTTATGGAGTGCTGAACATGTTCTCCTGCATCGTCGGCGGACTCACGGTGTACATCGGCGGTGTTTTGCGCGATGCGCAGATCAGTGTTGGCACTCTTTTTCAGACTGCGGCGGCAGGAATGGTCGTCTGCGGCGTTTTGATGATCTTTGTGAAACCCAAGACCGCCATCACTCCATGAATCGACTGCTGTTCTTGCTCGCTTTGTTTGCCATGACAGCCTTCGCGGACACGCGACCAAACATCATCGTCATCCTGGCTGATGACATGGGCTTCTCCGATCTCGGCTGCTACGGCGGCGAGATCCAGACACCGAATCTCGACAAACTGGCCGCCGAGGGCATGCGCTTCTCGCAGTTCTATAACTGCGCCTTGTGTGGGCCGTCGCGCGCCGCGTTGATGACGGGCCTGCATCCGCATCAGGTCGGCATGACGCAGTGGACCGGCCTGCTCACGAACAACTGCGTGACGATGTTTGAGGTGCTAAAGCGCGCCGAATACACCACCTGCGCCGTGGGTCGGCTGGACATGCTCACGGCGGAGGACTGGCACGATCCGCAGAACCTCTCGCATCATGTGGACCACTACTTTGGCACCACCGGGCATAACGGACCGGGCAACTACTTCGCCAACACTCGCAACACCGCCTTCTACCGCGATGGAAAGCCCTACACGATCCCTGATGGCGGCTACAAGACCGACCTCATCACCGACTTCACCGTCGAGTTCCTTCAGCAGCGAAATCAAACGAAGCCCTTCCTGCTCTACATGAGCCATTACGCGCCGCACTGGCCGCTGCATGCGAAGGAGGTCGAAATCGCGAAGTATCGTGAACTGTATCGCAAACTCGGTTGGGACACCGCGCGTGAGCAACGCCTGAAGCGCCTCATTGAAAACGGCATCCTGCCTGCCGAAACGAAACTCTCGCCGCGTGAGGCCCGTGCCGCCGCGTGGAACGAAGCGGAGCATCTCGACTGGGAAGCAGAGCGCATGGCCGTCTTTGCCGCGCAGATCGACTGCCTCGATCAAAGCGTGGGCCGCGTGATGGAGGCCGTGCGCGGAACCAACACGCTCGTCTTCTTCCTCAGCGACAACGGCGCGTCCGACAAAGCCGTGGGGCAACTCGACAAGCCGAACCAGACCTGGCGTGCCGATGGCAAACGCACCCGTGTGGGCAACAAGCCTGACATCATGCCCGGTCCCGGCGACACCTTCGTCACCGCCGGTCCCGCCTGGGCCAATGTCTCCAACTCGCCCTTCCGCCAGCACAAGCAGTCGAATCACGAAGGCGGCATTTCATCGCCACTCATCGCTTGGTGGCCGGGTGTCGTGCCTGCGGGCAAAATCAGCCCCGAGGTCAGCCACATCACCGACATCACCGCGACCGTCTTCGATGTCGCCGGTCAGAATTATCCCACAGCCTTCGACAATCGCGTCGTGACGCCTCTCGCTGGAAAAACACTGCTGCCCGTGCTCAAAGGCGGCACACGAAATGGTCACGAATCCCTTTGCTGGGCCACCTCCGGCTGCAAAGCCGTGCGCATGGGCGACTGGAAGCTCGTCGCGCTCCCAGGCAAACCTTGGGAGCTTTACCACCTCAAAACCGATCGCACCGAACTCAATGATCTCGCCAGCCAGCAGCCCGAGCGCATCGCCACGATGGCGAAGGTGTTTGAGGCGTGGCAGAAAAACTAAATCCTATGAACTCGTCAACCAACACCCACCGCCGTGATTTCCTGCAAACTGTGAGCCTCAGCGCGATTGGTGGGGCATTGTTTCCGCTGGCTTCGGGCTCGGTGGCATCTGCTGCGGATGTGGTGGTGAAAAAGGAAGCCGCTGTGGCATTACCTGCGCTGAATCGTTTCCCGCGCATGATGCAGGATTGGCTTGTCACGGAGGTGCGGGCGGCGGAGTCGCGGGGGAATGAGCGGCGCGAGGCTTTGAAGACAAAGGCAGATGCGGAGGCTTATGTGAAGTCGGTTCAGGAGCGCATCCGCGAATGCTTCGGGCCGATGCCGGAGAAGACGCCGCTGAATGCGAAGGTCACGAAGACGCTGGAGCGCGATGGCTACCGGATCGAGAACGTGATCTTTGAAAGTCGTCCGGGGTATTTGGTCACCGGGAATCTGTATCTGCCGAAGGCTGCCAAGCCGGTGCCGGGAGTGATCGGTGTGTGCGGGCATTCGCTGAATGGCAAGGCGGCGGAGGCTTACCAGAGCTTCGCGCAAGGGCTGGCTCGGCAGGGCATGGCCTGTTTCATCATCGACCCGCCAGGGCAAGGGGAGCGCTTTCAATACCTGAACGAGAAGCTCGGCTCGCGACTTGGCGGCGGCACTTCAGAGCATAACCAAATGGGCAATCATCAGGTGCTTGTCGGCGAGGTGCTGGGCGGCTGGTTCGCTTGGGATGGGATGCGGGCTTTGGATTATCTGCTGACGAGATCGGAGATCGATCCGCAGCACATCGGCGTGACGGGGAATTCAGGCGGTGGCACACAAACGACCTGGCTTTGCGGGCTGGAGCCGAGATTCACGATGGGCGCGCCATCCTGCTTCGTGACTACCTTCCGCCGCGATGCGGAAAACGAGCTGCCGCAGGACAATGAGCAGTGCCCGCCGGGCGTATTGGCAGCGGATCTGGATCACTGCGATTTCCTCGCCGCGATGGCGCCGAAGCCAGTGATCATCATGGCGCAGGAGAAGGACTACTTTGATGCCCGTGGCTCGGCCGAAACCTATGAGCGGCTGAAGAAGCTCTACACGCTGCTAGGCAAGCCGGAGAACATCCAGCTCCACACCGGCCCTGATCCACACGGCTACACGCAGGCGAATCGCGAGGCGATGTATCGCTTCTTTGGCAAGGTCACGGGCATCGCAGTGCCTGCTGTGGAGCCGGTGATGAAGATCGAGACGGATGCGGATCTGCAATGCACGCCGGAAGGTCAGGTGGCGCGCCTCGGATCGAGGATGCTGATGTCCTATACGCGTGAAAAGGCGGAGTCGCTTGCGGCGAAGCGTGCGCCCTTGCAGGGCGCGGAGCTCGGCAAAGCTGTGCGCGAGGTTTTGAAGCTGCCGACTCTGCCGAAGTCAGCGCCCGACTACCGCATCCTGCGCAGTGCGGGTGGTCGGCAGTATCCGACGAAGGGCTACTGTACTTATGCGGTGGAGACGGGCGCTGAGATTCATGCTTTAGTCACGCGCTTGAGTGATGAGACGCTGACTTCGCGCCTGCCGCGTGGGCAAAAGAAAGCGGTGCTGTATGTCTCGCATCGCTCGGCGGATGCGGAGCTGCGTGATGAAGCGCTGGTGAAGGAACTGCTCGCGGCTGCGCCTGATGCGGCTTTCTTCGCCTGTGACGTGCGCGGCATCGGCGAGTCCCAGCCGGACACCTGCGGGGTGAATCAGTTCCTGCGTCCTTACGGCAGCCATTACTTCTACGCGGCCTATGGGTTGATGCTCGGCCAGCCGCTGCTCGGTCAGCGGACTTATGATGTGTTGCGCGTGATCCAGCTTCTCGCAGCGGCGGGGCATACGGAGATTCATCTGGCTGGCAAAGGCTGGGGCGCACTGCCTGCGGCCTTGGCGGCGGTGCTGAGTGCGGAGGTGCAGCAGGTGACGCTGAAAAACGCGCTCAGCTCCTTCCACGAGATCGCTGTGCATGAGGACTATCAGTGGCCCTACGCGGCCATGCCCTTTGGGGTTCTGGAGCACTTTGATCTGCCGGACTGCTACCGTGCTTCGGAGGTGAAGAAACTCCGCCAGCTCGAGCCCTGGGGCGCGGGCGATGGGATGTCTTGAGCAGTGGCAGGCAGGGCGGCTGGTCCTTCAGCAGCAGGGTGAGGTCGTGATGGCTCGCTCATCTCACGACACCATCGAAGCAAGCAGCCTCCGAAGAACGGCGCTTGCAGGAGCAAGCGCCCTACCCCTGCCACCGCCTAAAAAAAATTAAATGAGCCTGTAACAAAAAGCTCGGTATCGAGATAGCATAGGAGCACAATCTGAACTCGTGCTTTCATTCCCGACGACGGGATCATTCGGCTTTCGCTTCTCTGCCCCTTGCTCATGAATACCCTCGCCCGCCGCCTCCTCGCCGCCGCCCTCATGCTCGCCACTCCGATGCTGCGCGCGGTGGAAATCGTCTCGAACACGGCCAACAGCTCCACCTCGAATTACATTCTGAGTGCGCCGGGCATGGCGGCGGCGCTGGGCCAGCAACTGGTGCTCGACAACCGTGGCGGTGCTGGCGGCCGCATCGCCGCGGAACTGGTGGCTGGCGCAACACCCGATGGTTACACCGTTTTCATGACCAGCCCGCCCTGCCTCACGATCCTGCCGCATATCGCCAGGGTGCCTTACGACACGTTCAGGGATTTTGTGCCTGTAAGCCTGATTGCCACGGGATCGATGTTGCTGCTGACCCACCCGTCGTCGACCATCACCAGCAC
>JBEBGU010000311.1:0-5508 GCA_040081325.1 Prosthecobacter sp. | reverse complement strand
TGGCAGGGAGCCGGAGCATGGGTTCTCTGCCTGTGGGCGCTGCGCGAATATCGTGGCTGGTCGGCGCGCTTGGCTTCACCCACGATGCAAGTCGCGGCACGCAAGATCGTTCATTGGATCTCGCAGAACCGCATCGGCATGTCGCGACTAGCGGGATTCAAAAGCGATGCTGAACTTGCTGCCACCGCTGAGCGTGAAGCCGAAGAATCCGTGTGCCGTCTGCGGCATGATTTGGATCTGATTGATTGATTGAATCACTCATCACTTCGCCAGCTTCTGGATCTCTGCGTCGGTGAGCACGCGATCAAAGAGAAGAAACTCATCCATAGCGCCGCTGAAGTGGCGGATGGCGACGCGCTCGCTACGACCGCGATCATTCCAGTTGCCGAGTTCGGCGACATTGATCTGCACGGGAAAGATGTCCTTACGAGGCACACGGGCAATGAGTTCACCATTCAAATAATGACGCACCTCTTTCGCCACAGGATCGATCGTGGCGGCTAGATGCAGCCACTGACCAAAACGCTCGGGCGTGAAGATGGCTGGCGTGTCGTAGTCATGCGAGAGCTTGCCGCTCCGTCCGGCAATTCCGAGTCGGAGCTTACCTTCTTTCGTGATCTGCCAATGCGCGGCACCATCAGCATAGCCTTCGGTCATGAAGAGCGAGTTGTAGCTGCGATCGAGACCATTGATGCGAACCCAAGTGCTGAAAGTAAGCGCCGTGTGATCACCAGGAATGCTGAGACGCACGCGATCACTCACATTGCGAAAGGCCAGCGCGTTTTTACCCGGCCAGCGCCCATCCGTCCAGTCACAGCCGACAATGCTGCCCGCTAAATTTTGCTGTGCATTCAGTGCATGATTACTCAGTGACCGTGTCTCGCGATTGTCCTGAAAGTCGAAGCGCATGAGCAGGGCGGTATCGTTATCCCAGGCCGTGCTGCGAGTGAGCCAGCTTTCAAAAGCCAGGCGCTGCGACTCTGCCGTCCGCACATCGACCTCACGCAGGGAGGTAAAGGCAGATTGATCAGCGACCATGCTCCGCGCGGTGTCGGCTAGCGCCATGGCTTGGCCTTCCTTTAAGGATTTCATCGGGGAGCCTTCAGCGTGCAGTTCGATCTCGCCTTTAAAGACATGTACGGGGGATGCTGCGTCGTTCAGATCCAAACCGAAATCGGTGCCGAGATCGACGATGGTGCCCTTCGGTGTCTGGATGCGAAACCCTTTGGCCTGCGGGGGCACATGAGCACTGAGTTTTCCCGCCGTGCAGTAGGCTTCGCTTGATGAGATGAGCTGAAACGCGGCAGGACCTTCCAGCGTGACGCGCGCGCCTTGATAGAACTCGATCTGGGCTAAGCCACTCTTCAAACGCAGCCAGCCCGGAGTGAGCGGACTGCCTGTTGCATGAGATGCGCCGTCCCATTCAAGATTCACGCCACGAGCCAGCACGGCGACGGCAGACGTGGTGGCTTCGGCATCATTGGCTGGGCTAAGTAAATGCAAAGCCCAACTGGCGGCCAGCGTGATGCAGGCGGCAAGAGCAGCGACGCCAGCTAAAGCGATGTAAGTCGGTCGGCGATAGGCTGGTTTGGACGACGCTGCCAGCGCCTCATTCTGCGGAAGCGGGACCAGTGTGGGGCTGCCCACTGTTTCCATTTCTTGCAGCATGGCATCGACCTGGAGCTGCCCGAGCAGGCGATCACCGAGTTCGGGCTGAGCTTTTAATAGCTCCAGAAAAGCCACGGCTTCAGCCTCGGTGAGAGAGTCTTCGAGATAGTGCTGGAGCAGCACTTCAGGATCATGCGCGGACTCAAGCATGAGCGTGACCTCCTTGATTGAGTTCACGCTGGATGCAGTCGCGCAGCTTGTCACGCACGCGGGATAGGGCGCGGCAAACGGTGTCTGATTTCATGTCGAGCTGCTCAGCGATCTCGGGGGTGGAGACATCGCTGTAATAGTAGAGTTGGACGAGTTCGCGGCTCTTTTCTGGTAGCTTCATGAGGCAGGAGCGCAGGATGCCGATCTCCTCTTCATAGCGCGGTGGCAGGTCGCGCTCTTCGGCGAGCAGGCGGATGTGGTCGGCTAGCTTTTGTACCACTTCAGGCCGCTCGCGTGTGCGATCACGCCAGAGTCGCATGGCCACGTGGCGAGTCATGGTGGCCAGTAGCGGACGCAGATCTTTCTCCAGATCCCAGCGCTCTTCTTTGGCGATGAATTCGAGAAACACCTGCTGCGAGATGTCATCCATCAATCCCGGCCAGGGCGCATATTTCAAAGCCACACCCTTCACAAAATCGTGATGGCTAAGGAAGAGCTGCGCGGCGCGGGTCTCGTGCGTGTTCATGAGTTGTCACTATCTCACGTCAAATGGGGAAACCGGACAGGATTAATTGTGCCTCGCTGTTTTCACCTTCGCACTTGAAGGCTGGCGTGACTCCGCCATGTCTAGCGCCCTATGCGCATTCTTTCAGGCCTCCAACCCAGCGGGCGACTCCACATCGGCAATTACTTTGGCATGATGGAGGCCGCGCTGAAGCTTCAACACGAGGGGGATGCGTATTACTTCATCGCCGACTACCACTCGCTGACCTCCATCCATGATGGCAAACTGCTGCGCGATCATGTGCGCAATCTCGCCATCGACTTCCTAGCCTGTGGGCTAGATCCAGCGAAGTGCGTGTTCTTCCGCCAAAGTGATGTGCCTGAGCACACGGAGCTGGCCTGGATTCTCAGCACGGTCACGCCGATGGGCCTGCTGGAGCGCTGCCACAGCTACAAGGATAAGGTCGCCAACGGCATCAGTGCCTCTCACGGACTCTTCGCCTACCCCGTGCTCATGGCCGCAGACATCCTCATCTATGACAGCGACTTGGTGCCTGTGGGGCGCGATCAAAAACAGCATGTGGAAGTGACGCGCGACATCGCCATCAAGATGAATGAGGCCTTTGGCGAAGGCCTATTTAAACTGCCGGTTCCACGCATTCGCGATGAGACTGCTGTGGTCCCTGGACTCGATGGCCAGAAGATGAGCAAGAGCTATGACAACACCATCCAGCTCTTTGAAGAACCTGCCGCGCTGAAGAAAAAGATCATGGGCATCAAGACCGACTCCACACCCGTCGAGTCGCCGAAAGCAACGGAAGGCAGCAGCATTCTAGCGCTCTACAAACTCGTCGCACCCCAGGCCGACTACGACACGATGGTAGCCGACTTTCAGCGTGGAGGCATCGGCTACGGCGACTTTAAAAAACGCCTGCTGCAAGCCGTGAGCGATCACTTTGCGCCCTTCCGCGAGCGCCGTTTAGAGATCATCGCTGATCCCAAGTATGTGGATCGCGTGCTGGCTGAAGGTGCGGAGAAAGCGCGTGCTGTGGCTCGGAAAACAGTCGCCCGAGTGCGTGATGCCGTCGGTCTCGGCTGAGGTGCCACCAGTGACACCCAGATTGACAAAGGGAACTCACGGGTGAATTTTCACAAGTGAACCGCATAGACATCCCACGAAAGTCCATCTACCGGCTCTCCATTTATCAGCGCTGCCTGACTAAACTGCGAGAGAACGAGGTGGACACCGTGTCCTCCGAAGCTCTAGCCAAAGCGGCGGGAGTGAAGCCAACACAGCTACGCAAAGACCTGACCTACTTCGGGCAATTCGGCACGCGCGGACTCGGCTACAATGTGGAAGCGCTGGTCAAAACCATCTCGGAGGTGCTCGGGCACAATCGCCTACAGCCGGTGATCCTCGTCGGTGCCGGGAATCTCGGCTCGGCACTCCTGCGCTACGGCGGTTTCCGCAAAGAAGGTTTTGAAGTCGTCGCGGCTTTTGATCTAGCGCCGAAGCCACAGCCTGGACTCAAGATTCCGATCCATGCGATCACGGAAATGCCAGACTTCATCCGAGCCAACCAAGTCAAAATGGCGATCCTCACCGTGCCGATCAGCGGTGCCCAAGTGGTGACGAACCAAATGGTGGAAGCCGGCATTCAGGCCATCCTCAATTTCTCTCCCACCATCCTCGACGTACCTGACCATGTTGTGGTCAACAGCGTCGATCTCGCCGTGGAGCTGGAGAACCTCAGCTACTTCATCCGCTAAAACGTCATGACCTGGATCGAGTGCGGCCCCCAGCATCTGGAGTCTATCCGTAGCATCTTCAATGAAGCCATCATCAACTCCACCGCGCTCTATGATTATGAGCCGCGCAGCATCGCCCGGATGCAAGCATGGTGGGAAGTTAAGCAAGCAGGCCACTACCCCGTCATCGGCGTCGTCAATGAACAGGATGAGCTGATGGGCTTTGCCAGCTACGGTCCCTTTCGCACCTTTCCTGCCTACAAATACACCGTTGAACACAGCGTCTATGTGGACGCCAGATTTCGCGGGCAGAGTCTAGGTCGGCAGTTGCTAGAGCGCATCTCACTAGCCGCCGAATCGCAGGGTTACCACGCCATGATCGGTGTCATCGACGCAGCGAACGCCACCAGTGTCGCGCTGCATGAGCGATTGGGTTTCCAGCGCTGCGGAGAGATGCGGGAAGTCGGCTTCAAGTTCGGCCGCTGGCTCGATCTCGTGCTTTATCAAAAGCTCCTCGCCGGACCTGAAACGCCTGCTGATGGGTGAGGAGAGTCGAACTCACATTCGGCCAGTTCACGGATGAACTGGAGCAGGACGGGTGGAGATAGCGGGGTTCACCACGCAGCTATGCTACCGATTCGACAGCTCCGCCACTTTCTCCGCCAGCTTTTCAAAGGAGAGCCGGTCGCCGTTGTTCTTGCCCACATAGCGAAAGACTTCCTTCCCATCCGGCCCGATCAAAACCGTGGCTGGATAATGCACGACCTGTCCATGAAAGGCATAGCCATCAGGGATCTCGAAGGCCTTCGCCAGCTTGGCATTTGGATCTCTAAAAATAGGGTTCTTCACCAGCTCCTCCGCAGGTAGCTTCGCCGCCCAAGCCTCAATTTCTCGATCTGTATCCGGCTTCAGAAAAACCTGCTGCACATTCGGCAGCGTCGGAGCTTTGGTGAAATAATCACGCGTGTGGCGCAGGCACACCGGGCACTCCGTCTTGAGCAGGAAATGAATGGCGACGAACTTTCCCTTCGCGTCTTTGAGCGTGAAGGTCTCCTTGCCGGTGGCGGACTTCACTGTGAAATCGCCGGGATCGGCGGCAGAGGCAATGCTGGTCAAAAACAGGAGGGCGGAGAGGATGGCTTTCATGGGTTGATGGATGGGTGAACCCAGATGGGAGTCTGCCATCTCCTCTTTTATTCCAAATTGATCAGGCACCGCCTTGGATCTCGGCAAATCAGCCAGCTTAAGGCAGCCTTCCCTCATCCACGTCGATGTAATGCGCGATGGTCTGGATGTCATGGCGATCACCGAGTCCACCATCAGCTTTGCGCTTCGCCAAGATGGCCGTGATGTGGTCATTCCATCCGAGTGTTTTGACATAATGATTCCAGATCAGTTTGTCGGTGTCATTCAACGGTCTGCTCTGCTCCTGGCACC
>JBEBGU010000310.1:0-5526 GCA_040081325.1 Prosthecobacter sp. | reverse complement strand
CACGGACCTGCGCGGTGTGGTCAGTGAACTGAAGGCGCAGATCAAGCAACTGCGGGATAGGCCAGTGGCTAAGTATGAGTCGCCTAAAGTCACGGTGGAGACCCAAGTGGAGAAGCCTGAAGAGGTCTTGCCTGTGCTGTCTGCTCCAAAGGTCGAAGTAATGTCGCCTCCTTTGTCATTCATGGCGAAGGTGGAAGAACCTGTGGCAGCGAAGGCGTCGGAACTCCAGCGGGCAGGCTCACGCCAGCCACTACATGGGGAAGAGGCAGGCTCACAGCAGCGGCTACCGAAGGCGGTGTCGCTGGAGCAATTCCTGGGTGTGAAGCTCTTCGCGTGGATTGGCGGACTGGCGTTGTTTCTGGGGATCGTGTTCTTTGTGAAGTATGCGTTTGAGCGGAATCTGATCTCGCCAGCGCTGCGCACGGCGATTGGTTTCCTGATCGGTGGTGGTCTGGTGGCGGCGGGAGTGATCATGCGGGGGAGCAAGGCTTATGCGGTGCTGGCACAGACGCTGGCGGCGACGGGGGTGCTGATCCTGTATGGCGTGACCTTTGCGGCTCATGCGCTGTATCACTTCGCGGCGTTTGGCACGGTGAGCACGTTTGTCTATATGTCGCTGATCACGGCGGGGGCCTTCACGCTGGCGGTGTGGATCGAGGCGCCGGTGATCGCGGTGCTGGGCATGGCGGGCGGTTTCCTGACGCCGATCTTTGTGAACTCAGGGGAGGATAATCCCTTCGGTCTATTTAGTTATGTGCTGTTGCTCGATCTGGGGCTGATGGCCGTGGCCAAGAAACGCGGCTGGCATTACCTGATCGCCTGCGGTGCGGGCGGCACGCTGCTGCTGGAGGCGGGCTGGTTTCTCGAATGGTTCTGGAAGGGCGAATACAACCTGAGCGCGAAGGTCTGGATTCCCGTGGCGGTACATGTGTTCTTCCCGTCGCTCTTCGCCACTGCGACGTGGTGGCTCAGCAAAACTAAACACTCCTTACTCAGCACTAAAGACTCATCTCTCCACCCAGCCCTCGGGGGACTCGCCCTCGCCGGGTGGAGTTTCGTCGTGGCCTTCTTCTTCCTCGATCAGAGCTACATCACCTCACGACCGCTGGTGCTGAATGGATTCCTTTTCGCCATCAATGCCGTGGTGCTGTGGCAGATCTGGGTGCAGCCGAAGATGGCGATGGCGCAGTGGATCGCAGCACTGGCGAGCTTTGTGCATCTGGCGCTGTGGAGTCATTTGCGACTGACGAATGAGACGCTGATCGCAGCGCTGGTGAGCTACCTGATCTTTGGCCTCATGCACACAGGCTTTGCTTTGCTGGCGATGCGGCATCGCCCGGAGACGATGCAGGCGCAGAAGCATGGCATTTGGCTTGGGCCAGTGGCGGTGCTGCTGGTGATCGCGCCGATGTTTGCTCTGCCCACAGTACCGTGGATGATCTGGCCGACGGTGCTGCTGCTGAATCTGATGACCATCGCGGTGGCGGCACTGACACTGAGTCTGGCTCCAGTGCTGCTGGCACTATGCGTGACACTGCTGGCGATGGGACTCTGGCTGTTCCGACTGGATGTGGCGGGCAGCCCATGGGGTTTCCTGTTCACGCTCGGCGGTTTTGCACTGGTGTTTGCGGCAGCAGGCGCGGTGCTTTCGGCGCGGTTGCGACTGCGCACGGGCAGTGAGAAACGCAGCGGCAGTGAATGGTTGGTGAGTCTGGAAGGATTGCTGCCGATGTGCTCGGCGGCGCTGCCTTTCATCCTGCTGATCATCGCCACGCATCGTCTGAATCTGGTGAATCCCACGCCTGTGTTCACACTTGGCGTGCTGCTTTCTCTCGGTCTGCTGGTGCTGATGCGGCTGTCGAAACTGCCCGCGCTCGGACTCGCGGCGCTGATCTGCATGTGGCTGCTGGAGTATGCGTGGTTGAATCGGCACTTCGATGCTGCGCAGCCTTGGATGGCGCTGGGTTGGTTCATCGGTGTCGCGTCGTTGTTTGCCAGCTATCCCTTTGTCTGGAAGTCGCGCTTCCAAGAGGTGGAACTGCCATGGATCGTCTCTGCCAGTTCCTGGCTGGTGCATGGAATGTTGATCTACTGGGTTTGCATCATGATGCCGTCGCTCAATGGAAGGATGGGACTCGTGCCAGCCTTGCTCGCACTCCCGGCGCTGGCGTCACTCTATGCCGTGCTGAAGATGCCGAAGCCGGTGGATGTGGAGGTGCGGCACTCGCAACTCGCGTGGTTCGGTGGTGTGGCATTGTGTTTCATCACGCTCATCTTCCCGATCCAGTTTGATCATCAGTGGATCACGCTCGGCTGGGCGCTGGAAGGCGCGGCGCTGTGCTGGCTCTTCACGCGCGTGCCGCATGAGGGGCTGCGGCACGTGGGTCTCGGCTTGCTCACGGCATCCTTCGTTAGGCTGGCGGTGAATCCTGCGGTGCTCGGCTATCAAGAGCGCAGTGACACGCCCATCTGGAACTGGTTTCTTTACACCTATGGCATCGCCGCGCTGGCGATGTTTGCCGCTGCGTGGTGGCTGGCTCCACCGAGAGATCGGCTGGGCGACATCAACGTGCGGGCCGTGCTGTGGAGCTTTGGCGGCGTGCTGCTCTTCCTGCTCGTGAACATCGAGATCGCGGACTACTTCACGCCAGTGGGTGGGCGCTTCATCTCCATCGCATGGGGCGGCGATTTCGCCCGCAGCATGACGTTTAGCATCGCCTGGGCGCTGTTTGCGCTCAGCCTGCTGATCATCGGGTTCCGGCTTGATGCCAAAGGCGCGCGCTATGCAGGCATCGGACTCATGGTCATCACTTTACTCAAACTTTTCTTCCACGATCTGGCAAACATCGAGAGCATCTACCGTATCGGAGCGCTGATCGTCGTCGCCATCATCGCCCTTGGTGCATCATTCCTCTACCAGCGCTTCTATGCGCGGCAGGGCAGGGAAGAATGAACAAGTGCTGTTTCATCATAGCCTGGGGTGCCAAAGAGTAAGCCATGCTGAGCACCAACGGTGCAACTCATCATAGCCTGGGGTTTTAACCCCAGGAACGGATGCACACACCACGGCGGAGCGCTGAAGGCGCGTTTCATGCGCATGGCGGGTTGTTGGGAGGATCGACGTCCTTCGTGCATGACACGCGCTTTCAGCGCTCGGCTTTTTCGCCGCCTCATTCTCCTGGGGTTAAAACCCCAGGCTATAATGAGACACGCCTTTGGCGTTGAAGCTTTGGCGTGGAGGCATTTGGCGTGGAGGCATTTGGCGTGGAGGCATTTGGCGTGGAGGATTGCTCTCTGAGACCTCGACAGGCTGAATCCGGCTGTTTATTCTTCCTGCCATGCCGCAATCGCTCTCCCTGGTCATCGTGCATCTGGTGTTCAGCACCAAAGATCGCGCGCCACTCATTCGGCCTGACATGCGCCCGCGACTGCACGTCTACATGGCGGAGGTGGCACGGAGCCTCGGCTGTGTGGCCTACCGCGTGGGCGGGGTGGCGGATCATGTGCATCTGGCTCTGACACTGCCGCGCACGCTGACTCAGAGTGATCTGGTGAAGGAACTCAAAACCACTTCGAACCATTGGTTGGAGAAGCAGGATCGCTCAGCTTACACCGACTTTGGCTGGCAGCGCGGCTACGGCATCTTTTCCATCGGCAAGTCCCAACTCACCGATCTGGTGCGTTACATTGAGGATCAAGAGGCCCACCACGCAAAGCGCACTTTCCAGGATGAGTTCCGGGTGATGCTGGAGAAATACGGCGTCGAATACGACGAGGCGTATGTGTGGGATTGAAATTCATTATTCCACAGCTTGCCGGGAGGCGTATCTCTGCCTACCTACTTCAGACAATCCAAACCCAGAAAACACCAACTATGGCACACACACTCCCCGCCCTCCCTTACGACAAAGCAGCTCTTGAGCCGCATATCGACGCCACCACGATGGAAATCCATCATGGCCGCCATCACAACGCTTACATCACCAATCTGAACAACGCGATCACCGGCAATGCCGAGCTGGAAGCGCTGTCCATTGAAGACCTCTGCAAAAACATCGGCACCGTGCCTGAAGCGATCCGCCCAGCGGTCCGCAACAATGGCGGCGGTCACTTCAATCACAGCCTCTTCTGGAGCATCATGGGCCCGAACGCTGGCGGTGCTCCGACCGGTGCGCTGGGTGATGCCATCACGGCGGCTTTCGGTTCCTTTGATGCATTCAAAGAGGCCTTTGCCAAAGCTGGTGTGACCCGCTTCGGCTCAGGCTGGGCCTGGCTGGTCGTGAAGGATGGCAAGCTCGCCATCACCTCCACTCCGAACCAGGACAACCCGCTCATGGACGCCAGCGGCACCCCGATCCTGGGCTGCGATGTCTGGGAGCACGCCTACTACCTGAAGTATCAGAACAAGCGCCCCGATTACATCGCCGCGTGGTGGAACGTGGTGAATTGGACCGCCGTGGCTGATCTCTTCGCGAAGGCTAAGTAAGCCCGGTCACTTGACCGATTCATTCAGCCTCCAGGTCTGTTATGGGCCTGGGGGCTTTTTGTTGGGCAGCTTTTAGGTTCTGAAATAGCGGAAGAAGACCAACAGCCCATCGTCGCTAGAAGCGATGTAGCAGTTACCGTCGAGACCACCACGCCAGATTCGGGGATGCTGAAAATGTGAGATGCTGGATGGGAAGTCACTGCGAACGAGGCTGAGAATGTAAGCGTAATCTTCGGTAGGGCCTGTCTTTGAAGAGCATTCATGGAATCGATCAGAAGTCTCCCATGGATGAGCTTCGTGTGACGGAATCTGGACAAGCCACGACTGCGAGAAATCAAAGAGTGCGATGTCGCTGGTTTGGTCAATCAATTGGGAATTCTTGGGAAGATCGAAGCCAATGTAGCTTGTGAGCCTGCCAAAACTTGGACGTTGAATTCGCTCTGCGATGATGACGCTCAGAAGGATTAAAGCTCCAGCAGCGATGAGTATCCAGAGTCGTTGCTTGTTTTGAGAATCACTCATCGGCTGATGGAAGCTTCGAGGCTACGGCAGAGCGCAGAGTTCGAGAAGAAACACAGACCGAGCCACAGGACGGACAATCAAGGAATAAATGCTTTTTGGACCCGCTAGTCACTCGACTTCTTGCATTACAAAAGGGACAGGCAAAGTACAGACGTTTGAGGCAGAAAAGCAATCCGAACCAAGCACCAAGAAGAGCGAAGATGATCAACACTAAAGTGCTGACAGCACCAAGATGCGATGACCAGTCGGGACGCCTTGGATTTAAGATAGCAATCCCGATTCCGATAAACGGTAACGCCGCGAAGCCACACAGTGTTTGCCATGTTTTAGCGTTCATCAGGAGGCGGCCCATTCGAAATTTTTCTTCTAATGCTTCCCCTGCCCATAATAAGCGCCTGGGCCGTGTTTGCGGAGGTGGTGCTTTTCCAGGAGGTGGGCGGGGATGGGGAGCATGGTCGGATTCAACTGGAAGCTGCCGTGAGCCATGTGGGCACACATTTCGAGGGCGATGCTGTTGT
>JBEBGU010000996.1:0-1407 GCA_040081325.1 Prosthecobacter sp. | reverse complement strand
CCACGGAGCCAATCTCGTATTTTTGGAGAAGCCTCAGCGTCATCCGAGTTATAAAGCATCGTCGATACGATTTCCGGAGATAGGGCGAAACGAGAGCGCGAGATGATCAAGGCTGCAGCATTCTCTCTCCCAGGACCAATAACATGAGGTGTTCCAACTATATCGAACCTTTGCTTCCAGCAAAGATCAGCACCTATGCCTAAAGCTTCAGACATGAATTTATCCTGAGGCTGAAATGTCTGCCACAGGCCAACCCAAGCGCTGCTGGCATCTTCACTAAAATCAAAGCGAAGAGCAATTGCGACTTCTCTAGCGAATGAGTCGGGTTTGATCTCTTGATCTAGATTTGGACCAAAAAGTTTCGCGATCACCTCACGCAGCATCTCAGGATGCGCTTGTTGCACAAGGCGACGAGCGACGCGGATGGCGGTGATGCGGATGTTGGGATCGGTGTCGGTGAGGGCTTTGGTGAGACACTCGGGCAGAGTCAGATCGTGCGGGTTGGGTTTGTCGGCACCGGGATTGATGCGCTCCCATTCATGAGCGGCGAGCAGCCACAGGGCACGGGCGCGATGCTGTGGGACGGATTTAGTATCGTGGAAAAGCTTGTGAAGCTCTGGCTCGGCTTCGGAGCCGATTTCTTCGAGCTTCTTCCACGCGAGATACCGCGCTTCTTCATTCGGTGATTTCAAAGCGGCCACAGCGCCTTCGACGGTGTCCAACTTGAAACTTGGAACCTGAAACTTCTCCGCCGCCTTCGTCGTCACGCGGAACAAGCGGCCACGTGTGATGTCACCCATTCCATGCCCGCCGACACCGGGATCATACCAGTCGGCGACGATTAAGCTGCCATCGGGAGCGACAGCGACATCACTGGGACGGAACCAGCGGTTCTTGCTGCCTTCGAGGATGTTGACGATCTCGGCTTTGTAGCCGGCGCCGTCGGGCTGGGTGATGTAGGCGCGGACGACGTTCGGGCCGGCGTCGCAGTGGAGGGGTTGGCCGTGGAAGATGCTGGGCAAAAGATCGCCTTCATAGACCTGCATGCCGGTGGGGCTGCCTGCGCCGGTCATGAGCATGTTTGGGACGACACCGGGATCGTTTTGATGCCAGTGACGCTGCGGGATTTCGCTCTCCCAGCCGATGCGCGGCGTCTGCCAGCCTGCGCCGGTCATTTCGTCGGAGTAGCCGTAGTTGCCGAACTCCATGACGTAGTTGATGCGCACGCCTTTGTTGCCGTCGTCGTCGTTGTCGCTCTGCCACATCGTGCCGAAGCTATCGACGGCGACTTCCCAGTTGTTGCGGAAGTTCCAGGCGAGCACCTCGACGTTGCTGCCGTCGAGCTCGCAGCGGAAGACCATGCCCTGCTGATACGGGCGGGTGGTGTGATTGGTGCACTTCACGCCG
>JBEBGU010000995.1:0-1407 GCA_040081325.1 Prosthecobacter sp. | reverse complement strand
AGGAATGCACGCTCATGTACTCAGCCACGGCGTGTTTCGGAGCGAGTTTGGTGACCCAAAGTCCCCAGGTGACATTGCCACCCGCGTTCGCCACTCCCCACAGGGCCATGCCGATGCTCCAAGTCGTGACATTATCCCCCATGAAAAAAGTCACAATGGCGACGGCGAAGATGACATTCAAAATGGAGCGCACTTTGAACAAGCCGACCCGGTCATAGATGAGTCCCCACGGGTAGGAGCTGAGCATTCGCAGTGCCACGGGCACCACGCCTGTGATCCAGGCGACGGTGCGCTCGGGCAGATTGATGCCGTGTTTAGGGTTAGCCAGGAATTCTACGAAAAGGCAAAACGCCACCAGATTGCCGATGCCCATCATCATCCAGGAAATGAGTAGCGTGCGGAAGTCACGATCTTCACGAACCCAGCGCAGGGCTGACCATAAACGTGCATTCGTTGGCTCACCCGCATCCCATTCCGCCGCAGGCAATCCATAGGTCCACCAGCCTGAGAGAAAGCCGCTGGCGGCAAAACACCAGAGCAGCCAAGTGTAGTTTTCGAGGTCTAAGCCGAGCAGCCAACCGCCGAATAAACCAAACGCCACGGCAGAAGCTGCGCGTGTCACCCCTGTGATGGAATACAGCCGCCCGCGCTGCGACTCTGGGTAGTTCAGGCGGTAAATTTGTGTCAGTAGCGGGATCTGCATCGAGAAGCAAAACAGACCGAGGCTGAGACCGATGATGAACGTCCAAGGTGAATGTGGAAAGAGCGCGGAAATGGCCATGCAGCAGCCTCCGATCATCTGCACCATGGCAGCGGTCTGAGCGATGCTGCTGCGCGCTTTCAGCAATAGCGGCACGACAAAAAGACTCGTGATTAATCCACCACTCGTGGCACTGAGGAAGATGGATTTTTCCACATGGCCAAGATGAAACACGCGCACGGCGATGAGCATCCCGAATGTGGAAGACATGGCATCTAGCACGCCTGATGGCAGAGATCTCCACAGTTCATTGCGGAAGGTCTGTCGGGTGGCTTGTTCTTGTGGCATCTGGCAGAGCCATAGGAACTGACGAATGATAAAAGTCGAATGACGATTGTTTGAGTGTGTCTTTTTCGTCAGCGAGTTTCATGATTTTGATTTTGAACTGACCTTTGTATCTGTCTGTCTCCCGCCTTGCGCTTTGTTTGCCTCTCTTTAGTATCGCGCGCTCCAATCCTACCTACTTAGATGAAAAACGCCGACGAAGTCATGCTCATCCCCCACGAAGAGGGTTTCCGTGCATGGCGCATGAAGTCAGGTCAGGCCACTCCAGGTGACCTGGAGAAAAAAGGCTGGAGCGGCGCGGGATGGATCGCGCTGCCAGCACGCTGTGTGGTGAGTGTGCCGATGCGTTTGCAGTGTGCAGA
>JBEBGU010000309.1:0-5528 GCA_040081325.1 Prosthecobacter sp. | reverse complement strand
GTCCGTGACTTTGACCTGCCCGTGCTCGTCGGTGGTGGCCTGGATGTCTTTGAACTTGTAGAGCTTTTTCTCGCGATTCAGCAGACCGGGGTGGCCCCAGTTCTGCTGGTGGCCAAAAAACTTCACCATGGCTCCGGCGACAGGTGTTCCCGTCACCGCATCCGCCACGAAGTAATGCGCGGCATTCGCCTGCATCGTCTTCACGATCACCAAGCCCTCCAGCCAGAGCAGCGCGCGAGTCTTGTTCCCGCCTTCAAAGGTTCCTTCGACGAAATAGGCACCCACGTTCTTGAGCGGTGTCGGCACATCCACTCGCTTGTCCCAGTGATTCGCCCGCGGTTCGAGTTCCTGCGACCACTCGGCGGCGGGCTTGCCGAGGTATTTGTCGCCATCCTTTTCCAAAAGTCGCTGGCCGATGGAGCTGATATTCAGCTGCGACCAGTCCGGCTCCTGCGGTTCACTGCGCAGATAAGCCTCCGTGTCAGCGAGCAGCTTCACCACATCCACCTTGCGGGCGCTGAGGCTGATCTTCTTCGCATTGCGGAACACGAGCTGGAGCTTGGCTTCCTTCCCCGCAGGCATGGCCCCCTGCGGCTCAAAGCGGCCCCAGTTGCCAGTGATCTGATCGAGCTGGGCTTGGAGGCCCTTCTTCTGATTCGCATCGTCTTCGAGGGCGACGGCTTTTGTCAGCGCCTCGACAGCTCGCGAATACTGGCGACGATCTCGCAGCTCATCGGCGATCTCCAGCCAAGCCGAGACACGCATGTCCGCCGATGCCTCAGCATCCTCAGCGAGCATCTGGTAGAGGTGCATAAAGTTCGCCCCTTCCAGCAACGCGAAGCGCTTCGGCCCGGTGGCGAGCTTGGCGACAGTCTCGTCATCCTTCAACGTGTGCAGCGTGGCGATGCTGCTCTTCGTGCTGCCTTCCTCTTCCCCGGCATCGAAGCGGAAACCATACTCCGCCAGCGTCTGCACGGAGAACCAGGACTTCATCAGGTCGGCCATATGCTGGCGGTATTCACGGGCATCGTCGGGGCCTAGCTTGGAGGCGGATTCCATAATCCAGAGCAGTCGCTCACCATCATTCTTGGCTGTCTCCCAGCTTGTAGCAGCTTTGAAGAAGATGGGGTTGCCCTCCGCATCCACGGGGTAGCCGCTCGCAGGCTCATCGAGGCCACTTTGATCATCGAAATCAGGGAGCGTCGTGAGATCGGTGAGATGGAGGAGTGACCAAGCTCTTTTCGAGGAATCTTGACCTTCTGCTAGAGCCTTACCCAAGGAGTCGAGTATCATGCTACGCGCCTTTTTAGGGGCATCTTCAGATAACGCCTTCCAAGCAGAATAAACCAATTGTAACGACCTCACGCGATCTCTGAAAACTGTGCTCACTTGCTTGCCCTGATTCAGATACTGCCCCCGCTGAAACTTTCCATCAATGAGTGTGCCGACGTGTTCCAGTTCTTCGAATTGTCCTCCAATCGCTGGCATCAATGGGTTGCTTGAACTTCCGCTGAAGCCTTGTCCAGCAACCAATAGGATGTCCCACTTCTTCGAATGAGTCTTCACCGATGATTCGATGACCTCTTCCTGTTCCATATCAGCATTCAGTTCACCCAAAGCAGACAGGGTCGCCTCCAGCAATTCCCCCGTCGCATCCGCCTTTGTCAGCGCGGCCTTCCCGAGATCTGCGGCTTCGCGGTGGTTGCCTTGCTCGGAGAGCTTTTTCACCTGAGCCAAACTTTCGGCGGCGGTTTGAGCGCGGGCAGCAGCAGGCAAGAGGGCGAATAGGAGGGCAGGGAGCCAAGGGAGGTGTTTCATAGCCGCGAGGTGGGGGTGGAGCAAAGGGCAGGACGGGAGACAAGGCTGGGCCTTGGGGTGTTCGCTGATTTATCAGAAAGGAATCGAATGACTAGAATGTGCCGAGCCGTGCTTTGAAAGAAGATAAACTTTTTTGAAACTCTGTGAAGTGCTCCGCGTTTCAGAGGCCGCACAAGGAATTGGTTTTCTGCCAATGCCCCAAGCTTAAACCAAAAAAGATAACACCCGACACTATCATGAAAGCGATCACCACGATCCTCTCCGTCCTGGCCCTGGCCAGCATCGTCAACGCCGCTGAAGGCGACGCCAAGAAAGAAAAGCCAAAGATGGACCCAGCCAAGGCTTTCGCCAAGATGGACGCCAACAGCGATGGCTCTGTCAGCAAGGAAGAATACATGGCCACCCCACAGGCCAAGAAAGACGCCGCCAAGGCTGAAGAGTCCTTCGGCAAGCGCGACAAGGATAAGGACGGCAAGATCTCCAAGGAAGAGTTCACCGCTGCTCCAAAGAAAAAGAAGAAGGACGCCTAATTTCGTTTTGAGTCGGTGATTCAACCCACCGGTTCAGAATCCCAAGCCGCATCTGGAAACAGATGCGGCTTTTTTTGTGCCAGTGGCCTGTCAGGATTTCCCGATGAAAAGGAGCGTGGTTGTGAATCAATCACTAGCCCCGGCGCTCTCGATATCGATGATTGTGCCAAGATGGGTTCAGAGACTCGCAATCCAAGGCTTGTGACTTGATCAAAATGTGATCGTAGCCGTGCCCTTTACGGTCCATTGCCCTGTAAGGGCGTACGGCTGGATCACTTGAGGAGGAAAGGCCTGCTTCCTGTGTCCGTTGGTTCTCCGCATGTTTCCATCTCCTTCACGACTTCTGTTTCACGTCCTGGCTTTGATCATCCTGCTGGGCATATCCAACGCACAGACTCCGCCCAGTGATTTAGTCGTCGAAACCAATCTCATGGTGACGATGCGCGATGGTGTGAAGCTGGCGACGGATGTGTATCGACCTGCGGGTGATGTGACGAAGCTGCCGGTCATCCTAACGCGCACGCCCTATAGTAAAGGAGGCTCGAAGAACCACGGTGAGTTCTATGCCCGCCATGGTTACGTCTTCGTGGCGCAGGACACGCGCGGTCGTTATGCCAGCGATGGTGTGTGGCATTGGATGACGGATGATGGTCTGGACGGTGTGGATTGTGCGAAGTGGGTCATCTCGCAGCCGTGGAGCGATGGAAAGATAGGCATGATCGGCACGAGCTATGTCGGTGGCACGCAGCACGCCATGGCGTTGGCGAATGCGCCTGGACTCGCGACGGTGATCCCGGTGGATGCGGTGTCGAACGGCGGTGTGCAGTCGATGCGCAATGCGGGTGCCTTTGAGATGCGCTTCTGGAACTGGATCATGCTCAATGGCGGGAAGGGGAGCAACGCGGCGCAAGATCCCGGCACGGGAACGGTGCTGAAGGAGATGGCAGACAATCGGCTGAGCTACATCGCCAATCTGCCGCTGCGCAAAGGCGGTACGCCGCTGAAGCTCGCACCCGAATACGAAGACTGGCTGATCAACGCGATGCGCCATGGCGCGAACGATGAGTTCTGGGCGCAGAACAACATCATCGACCACGCGGCAGACTACAAAGACATGCCCGTCTATCTCGTCGGCGGCTGGTATGACTCTTGGGCGGGGAACACGACCACGAACTTCCGCGCGCTGACGCCTGTGCTAAAGAGTGATGTGTATCTGATCATGGGGCCATGGATTCATGGGCAGCAGTCAAAGAGCACGCATGGCATGGTGGACTTTGGCGAAGCGGCGGCCATTGCCGATGAACTCGCGTGGCGGCTCGAGTGGTATGATCACACGCTGAGAGGTAAGGCGAACAGTGTCGGCAAGGCAGCCCCCTTTGCCACCAAGGTGCGCTACTTCACCATGGGCAAAGGCGATGGTCACAAGACCGACAAGGGCATGCTGCATCATGGCGGCGAGTGGCATGACTCCACCGTCTGGCCGCCTGTGGGCGTGAAGCCAACGCCCTTCTACTTCGGCAATGACGGTGCGCTCACGAAAGAGAAGCAGCAGGGCAAGTCGAGCTACACCTTTGATCCGAAACTGCCTGTGCCGACCATCGGCGGCAACATCTCCAGCGGAGATGGCATCATGCTACAAGGCGCGTGGGATCAGCGCGGCGGACCACATGTGTGGAACTGGACGCAGCCGCTGCCTCTCTCCTCACGCAATGACATCCTCGTCTTCCAAACGGAGCCGCTGACGGAAGATCTCGAAGTCACTGGCGAACTGGAAGTGAAGCTCTGGGTATCCTCCGACTGTGTGGACACGGACTTCACTGCGAAGCTGGTCGATGTCTATCCAACGAGCACCGACTGGCCCGGCGGCTTCGATCTCAACATCGCCGACGGCATCTGCCGCGCGCGCTTCCGTGACTCTTTGAAGGAAGAGAAACTCATGGAACCGGGGAAGATTTATCCGCTCACCGTGCGCCTTTACCCGACGAGCAATGTCTTCAAGAAAGGGCATCGCCTGCGCGTGGATCTCAGCAGCAGCAACTTCCCGCGCTTCGACGTGAACCCCAATACTGGCGAGCCGCTCCAGCAGCACAGGAGCGTGAGGACGGCGATCAACACCATCCATCATAATGCCGAGCATCCCTCGCACATCGTGCTGCCAGTGATGAAGCGGTGAGTTTTTATCTTGGAGGATGGTGCTTGCTGCCTAAGTCATGCTGAAAAGCGGACACTTACCACTCATGGCCACGGCACAGGACATTCATCTCACCACATCTCAGCACCAGCTTTTGGAGACGGCGATCCGTGGCTTTGACCCCGACATTATGGCGCGCGGTGCTGCACTGATGCGCGAGCGTGCGGTGCGTAGCGTGACATGGGTGATGATGGGGGAGATCATCGAGGCCAAGGTGCAGGATGATCGCCTCTACACCACGCAACTGACCATGGACGATGAATGGGCCGAGACGGACTGCTCCTGCGATGCTGAAGAGGACTGCAAGCATGCTGCGGCGCTGCTCCTGGAATTGCGCAAGAATTCAGGACGAACGATGACGGCAAAACCTGTGCCGTCAGTGCAGGAAGCAGTCGCCGTGACGCCCATTGCGCCGGTCCCAATCACGCTGGTGAGTCTCGTGGCAGAAAAACTAAAGACGCCGTTATCGAAGCACGCGCTAGATTTTTTAAACATCGCTGACCGCTGGTGGAAGAGCGGCGGCACGCGCGTGGATCAGTCGCAGCTTTTTCAGCTCTGCGGCAGGCAGAGTTACTGGGGCTACGGTCAGGTGGAGTTGTTCCCGCCACAGGCACCGCCACAGAATGGCTGGGAGTTTCTGGCCTATTTGGCGGCAGCGATTTCGAGGTGCGATATTGCGATGCCGGGTTCACTCGTTGAAGTCGTTGATGGGAAGCTGCAAAAGGCACTTTTGGTTAAGTGGGAACGGCTTCGGGAGATCGCCAAGTGGCAGCAATCTCTGGGTAACTGGCAGGAGACGGCGCTCAATGAAGTGCAGGAAACTCCAGAGTTGAGACTGCAATTGTTTCCAAATGCGGCAGTCGTCCAGGTGCGGCATCCCGGTGAGACGGAGTTTGGCAAAGTCTCACAAAAACTGCTGAAGCAACTGGGTTCCAAGACCGCCTATGGCCAGCAGGCCATCGTGCTCAGTGCAGGCTCCAGCCTCGTAC
>JBEBGU010000308.1:0-5528 GCA_040081325.1 Prosthecobacter sp. | reverse complement strand
CAGTGGTCGAGCCACCGAAGTCATGGTGGATCGGCACAAAAGAGCGCGCCGAAGAGCCCGCGAAATATGATGTTTGGGCTTGGACTCTCGGCGTGCTGATTGATCCTGCCACGAAGGTCGAGGTGATCCCCGACATGATGGATGAGGGCAAAGCCTGCTTTGGTCTGCGTGCGAGCGGCACCGTCACTCCAGCGATGGATCTCTACTTTGATAAGACCACGAACTTACTCCTCCGCATCGACTGGCGTGCTGACTTCTACCGATTCAGTGAGTGGAAGGAAACCGATGGAGTGAAGTATGCCAGCAAGACCGTGATCTTCAAAAAGGCAGGCGGGAAGCCGTGGTTCTTCCATGAGGTCACAGGAGTTGAGCGCCTGAAGGAACTGCCAGCAAATCTGAAGCGCTGAGCTGCGTCAATTCTTTGATCCGCTGCTGCGGTTCACTTTTAGATCCTCAGCGAGGTGAACGAAGTCGCCCACCTCACACCATTTCACGAAGCGTTCGGTGAGACGTTTGAGTTCATCCCACTCGTGGCGGATGTGTTTCGACTCTTCCGTGCTGATGCTGTTATCAGAGGCGGCGTGGCTGATGGCTGAAAGCAAGTCGGCGAACTGCTGTACGATCTCCTGCGTGGCTGGCATGACCTCACGCCCTGGTCGTTTATTGGTCGGTGGGTTTTTGACAAAGTAGCCGTCAGCCTTGTTGCACAGCCATTGGATGAGGTGGTCGTCCTGCGTGTGCTCGTAGAGTTCGTGGACTCGGTCCAGTGGATTGGTCGTGCCGCTGGCGCTTTTGATGTCAGCGCCCTCACCCCATTTGTAAACGAGTGAAAGGGAGAGGCCCATCTTATCAGCCACTTCTTTGACGTGAGCTTTGGCCAGAGCGGTACGGATGACTTCGTGTGATTCCATGAGCGCATGGTGTGATGAGTAAGCCGGGGTCCGCAAGTGTGAATGTGTCATGACATTTTCATTTGCCGGGTCACGCATTGAACGGACAGTCGCGCCCTCATGATCAGCCAGTTCATCGATTACGTTCTCCATGTGGATAAGCATCTCCAAGGCTTTGCTGAGGAGCACCGCACCATGATCTATGCGCTGCTATTCCTGATCGTGTTCTGTGAGACGGGCCTCGTCGTCACACCTTTTCTGCCGGGTGACTCACTGCTTTTCGCGGTTGGGGCTCTAGCGGCTCAGGGGCTGCTGCGCATTGAGATCATCATCCCGCTACTCATGGCAGCGGCGATCATTGGAGATAATTTGAACTACTGGATCGGGCGCAAATCAGGCGCGTGGATCGTGACGCAGCGCTGGTTCAAACGTGACTACCTGACAAAGACGGAGCACTTCTTTGTGAAGCACGGGGGGCGGGCGATCGTCATCGCCCGGTTCGTGCCCATCATGCGCACGTTTGCACCTTTCACGGCGGGCTTTGGGCAGATGCATTACTCACGGTTTTTGTTATTCAGTGTGGGTGGCGGCTTACTGTGGGTGGCGGGCATTTCCATGCTCGGTTTCGCGCTGGGAAACATCCCGATCATCAAGAGTAACTTTAAACTCGTGTCCCTGCTTATTATCTTCGTCTCCGTCCTGCCGATCCTCATTGAGGTGATCAAACACAAGCTAGAGACGAAGAAGAATACGCCGTGATTTAGACGCTCGCCGCCATCGGAATGCTGAGCTTCGTGACGCTCGAATCGGCGGTTTGAAAGAAGCTCACCTTGCCAGTCGCGACATCGTAGAGACTGCCGACGATGGCGATCTTGCCTTCCTCGACCAGCTTATTCAGAGTGGCGCTGCGCTGGCGGATCGTCTTGATCGTGCGCATCACATTCAGGCGTGAGATTTCATTCGTGTAGGCAGTTTTTTCTCCAGCAGCCCACTGGTCAGGCTTCTTCAGTGTCGCGGGATTGATCGCCTGCTGGATCTCGATGACGAGTCCGTCGAGATTGCCGCACGGCGTCGCCTCACTGGCCTTTTTCGCGGCAGCGAGTAGATCGACGGCCGCATTTACAGCACCGCAGCTCGTGTGGCCGAGCACGACGACGAGCTTTGCCCCGACCACGGCGCACGCATATTCGATGCTACCGAGCAGCTCTGTCGTGGCGATGTTACCCGCGACGCGCGCGCTGAATATGTCACCAAGACCAAGATCGAAGACGACCTCCGCCGGAGCGCGCGAGTCGATGCAGCCGAGCACGGCAGCGATAGGGAACTGCCCACCAGCAGTCGCATCGATCTGGCGGTTGTAGTCACGCTCGATGCGCTCGCCACTGAGGAAGCGCTGGTTTCCGGCTTGCAAGATTTCTAGCGCCGAGGCAGGCGTGAGAGATCCCTGCACCTCACGGCTAGAGTAGTCGATGTATTGAATGTGATCATCGATCAGGTACTTGTTTTTGAATCCAGCCAGGCTGAGCTGCACACCGTGGGCGGCGGCTGTGGTGGTCTTGAAATCCTCAATGAGATCGAGGATGTCTGGGTCGATGTAGTCTGTGCTGCGTGCATCTAGCAGTACATGACCGCCGCGTGGGACTTCATGCAGTGTCTTTTCAAGACTAGCGCGGTTGAGGAAGCTGACCTGATTCGCCAGCTCGATACGCAGCACGTCACCGCCGACATGCTTCTCCATGATCTTATGCACTGGGCGGACCAGATTGCTACGCAGGATGAAAGCGATGGCTACGCCGAGGCCAATCAAGATGCCAATGAGTAGATCCGTAAAGATGATGGCGAGGACCGTGATGATGAAGGGCAGGAACTGAGTCTTCCCCTCACTCCACATCTGCCGAAGGAGCTGTGGGCTAGCGAGCTTCAAGCCAGTCATGATCAAAATGGCCGCAAGCGCAGAGAGCGGGATTTCATTCAGCCATGCCGGCATCAACAGGACGCAGAGCAGCAGCAAAATGCCGTGCATGATGGCGCTGAGTTTTGTTTTACCTCCGGCATTGATATTCACAGATGAGCGCACGATCACGCTGGTCATCGGCAACCCGCCGATGAGACCTGAGACGACGTTGCCGATGCCCTGCGCCACGAGTTCGCGGTTCGGCGGCGCGTGGCGCTGATCAGGGTCGATCTTATCGACAGCCTCCAGATTGAGCAGCGTCTCCAGCGTGGCGACGATGGCGATGGTGACCGCAGCGGCATACACCGCAGGATTGCCAAACTGAGACAAATCCGGGAACTGCAAAAAGCCGATGAACGCCCCCAGATCCTTCGCCACCGGCACTTGCACGAGATGGGACGCTGAGATGGCCCAACCGCTGCCGCTTTGACGCAAGAGGAGACTGATGACGACGCCCATGATGACGACAACGAGAGCCGCAGGCACAGGACTCTTTTTTAGCACCTTCACTCGATCCCATACGATTAGCAGCAGGATGCCAAGTAAGCCCACCAGTGCCGCACCAGGCTGAATGTCGAACACTGTGTCTAGCAGTTCAGTGAAAGTATTGCGGTGATCAGGCTGGAAGAAACTCATCTCACCTTCCGCATCCAAATCGTGACCAAAGACATGCGGAATTTGCTTCAAAATCAAAATCACTCCGATGGCAGCTAGCAGACCTTTGATAACACTGCCGGGAAAAAAGGCCGCGATAAAACCCATCCGCATGACTCCCATGATGATCTGGATCACACCGGCGAGCATCACCGCGAGCAGGAACGTTTCAAAAGTCCCCAACTGCCCGATCTGCGCCGCCACGATGGCCGTGAGTCCCGCAGCTGGCCCACTCACACTTTTATGTGAGCCACTCAGCCAACCCACAAGTATGCCACCAATGATCCCCGCCAGTACACCCGAAAATAGCGGCGCATTCGAGGCCAGCGCCACGCCGAGGCACAGTGGCAACGCGACGAGAAAGACGACCAAGCTAGCCGTGAGGTCTTTTGGCAGGGTGACGGAAAGAGGGGATTTATTGTGCGGCATAAATTGCGGATATAGATGCTCAGAAATCAGACTTTGACGATTTCTCTATTTCAAATTCATGCTTCGCTTTTTACGAAGTATGGTAGGCCTCACTTCGACGGCCTCGTTGTCTATCTCACAAGGAAGAAGGAGCCTACTCACTCAGAATTGCCAGCGCACATTCACGGCACCGAAGGGTGCTGATTCGAGGGTTTCATTGGCAAGGACGCGGTTGCTGCTGTCTCGCAATTCCAACTCCCCACCGATATTTAAACCCGCACGCAATGAGATGCTGACGCGTTCTGTGGCCTGATACATCACCGAGGTGGCAGCCTGCCAGCCACTGAGGTCCACACGATTCACATTCGGATCTTCCACATCCCATGAGCCACCGCCAGGATAGGCACTGAGGCTCAGGGTCACGCGGTCCGTGGCGCGCCAGCCCAGCACGACGAAAGGCGGTGTGACCTGGATGATAAACGGGGCTGGCTGCCAGATGAAACCCAGCGCAGGCACGATCATGCCCTCCTGCGCTCCGTATTGGACAAAGGTGCCGCCAGCGAGGCTAAACGTGTCCGTGAAGCGGTAGCCGAGCAGCCCGAGGCCGGAGATTTCAAAGTCATCCCAGGACAAGCCCTGGAAGTCTGTGCCGATGCCTGGTGTAACAAAGCCGAGGCCCCACCAACGTGAATTCTCTGGCCGCCAAAACAGGCCGATCTGAGCCTCCAGCGTGTGCAAGCTTTCGCTTTGCAATCCAGCAAAGCCATTGAAGTCGAGCTCGCTAAGATTATAGCTGAGCGAGACGCCGATGCGCAGATCACCGACTTTTTCCGACCACACGGGCAGGATGGTGCGCACCTCGCTGAAGTCTAGGCCACCGGGTCGATTCGCAAAATCCTGCGTGCCGTTGAAAGTGGCATCCACCATGTATCCTGACCGACCAAAGCCGAACGCAGCAGGGTCGATGAGGTCCACTGAACGCGCCGCTTTGTCAGCCGTGGCATCAGGCGTCTGCGCTGAGAGATTCAGCGTGGCCGCGAGTAGGATGGCGGTGATGGCGCAGGAAAGAAGTCGAGCAAGTCTGGGGGTCATGATGGCTGATTTTTGGAATGAGTTGCTGAAGCTACGGCTGCATTAACCTCGCGGGCGCATCTGCTGCAGTCGCCGCTCTGTAGTTGGCCTGAGCGCGGAAGTATTCGGCTTGGGCTTCGACTTCGAGGACTTGGGCGTCGAAGGTGGCTTGCTCGCGGATTTGGAGGGCTAGTAAATCCGTCGCACCTTGTTTGAGGCGCTCGTTTTCGGCGGCCTCGAGCTGCCGTGAGAGATCGACGTTGAGGCGGGTTTGCTTGAGCTGATCATAGGCGGCGGTGATGGCGCTGTAGGCGTCACGCACGTCTGCGGCGATGCGGTCGCGGGCAAATTTCTTGTCGTTGCCGAGGCGCTCGATTTGCGCGTCGATGGTTTCGAGTCGGCCTTTGGCCTCGCGGCGTTGCAGCGGCATCTTGAACTCGATCTTGGCTTCGATCTCCGTGGGTTCGATGTCTTTGCTGCCGCTGCCTTGATTGGCCTGCACGCCGATGTCGATGTTCGGCAGCAAATTGTTTTTCGCCAGACTGCGGTCG
>JBEBGU010000307.1:0-5536 GCA_040081325.1 Prosthecobacter sp. | reverse complement strand
GGGCCAATGCGCCGACGGGCAAATGCAGGAGAATCGGGTGAAAGCGACCGATGAAGATGACCCCGCTAGCAGCGTCGCCTTTCGGTGCCTCATAGAGTGGCGGAAAAACTAGCAACCCGATCACAAAGGCGATGATGAGTACGAGGGTGGCTGCCCAAGTGGCCGTGTAGGACTTGGGTGCGTCGAATTCTTGGTAGGGATAAGACATGGCGGGTAGGGATGGTTGCGGTGGCTTGTCATATCAACGCCAATGTGCAGCGCAATCGTTCATGCAGACCATGCCGGATCACGCTGAATCCATGTCTGATCAGCGCCCAAACAGACTCAGCACAAGATCATCATGAGCACAGACAATCGAGGCACACTGTTTGCCGACTCCAGCCCAGTCACTTGGCACGGCGTCAGCTAGACTCGGCCTCATGAGCGCAATTGAATCCTCTCTCTATGATCGACTTGGTGGTGCAGCCGCGATTGATGGCCTTATCGAGGCCTTTTACGTCCGCGTCTTGGCAGATCCGAAACTGGCCCTGTTCTTCAAAGACACGCCCATGGAGCGACTCCAGGCCATGCAGACCCAGTTCTTTAGCATGGCGCTTGGTGGTCCTGTGGAATACACCGGGCGTAGCATGAGTCAGGTGCATCACGGGCGCGGCATCACCAAACTTCACTTTGCTCATTTCGTCGAACATCTCATTGAAACGCTCAAAGACATTGGAGTGACTGAAGCTGATACCGACTCGGTGATTGAGCACATCAACACTTACACGAACGAGATCACCGGCACGTCTTATTGACGCGCCAGCCGCACATCCATCCACACGGCTGCTAGCAATACACTACCACGCACCACGAGTTTGTATTCGGGTGAGACAGCCATCAGCGTCATGCCATTGAGCAATGTGGCCATAATCAGCGCGCCAGCCAGCACGCCGAGCACCGTCCCCCGGCC
The DNA here is from genome assembly GCA_040081325.1 of Prosthecobacter sp. GTDB lineage: Bacteria > Verrucomicrobiota > Verrucomicrobiia > Verrucomicrobiales > Verrucomicrobiaceae > Prosthecobacter. The sequence goes on along the minus strand of JBEBGU010000307.1, from coordinate 4,587 downwards.
CCCGCGCAAACTGACACCGCCAATCACACACGCTGCCACGGCATCCAGCTCCATCCATTCACCGAGATCGGTGGTCGAGTTCCCGGTGTAGGAGGTCAGCATAAAACCCGTCACCGCCACGATCGCCCCCATGATGGCAAAGGCTCCGATCACCACGCGGCTGACTGGTACACCAGACACCAGCGCCGCTTCCGCATTGCCGCCGATGGCATAGAGATAGCGACCAAAAGGCGTGTGCTGTGTGAGCACATAGACCATCAGCGCCACGGCGGCAAAAATCAGCGCTGGAAGAGGGATGCCGCGAAATTGATTCGTCACGATCACGAACAACAGCACCGCCTGTGCAGCGATGAACACGCGCAAGAATGCAGCCTCTTTCGACTCCACCTCAAAGCCATTCGACAACCGCTGCTGACGCCCTTTGATCGTCGCCACGACGAGCGCGGCAATCACCGCAGCAGCCAAAGCATAGCCAGCCAGTGGCGGTAGATACCAAGTGCTGATCAAGGAATATAAATTCGTCTGACCACCAGCCACAACGGGCACGGTTTGATTCTGAATCACCAGCCAGAACAGTCCGCGAAAGACCAACAGGCCGGCCAAGGTCACGATGAAAGCAGGGATGCGTTCCTTCACGATCAACACGCCTTTGCCATACCAGATGATGAGGCCGACCAGCAGCCCGATACTCAAAGACAGCGGTGCAGGAAGGCCGGCCTTCGTTGTCAGTACCGTGGCGATCCCACTCAGCAAAGCCAGTCCACTGCCGACGGATAAATCAATGTGCCCAGGCAAGATGATGAGCAACATGCCCATCGCCAGCGTCGCCGTGATCGAGAGTTCAGTCATCAGCAGCGACAGATTTCGAGAATCTAAAAACTTCGGCTCCACGACCCCAAAGAACACACAGATCCCCAGCAGCGCGAAAGCGATGGAGTAGTCACGGAGAGAAAACGAGCGGGACATGGGCAGAGACAAGGCTTAGCAAAAGACACGCCTCCTTGTCACGGGGAAAGATGCGGGAAGCCGCAATGAGTTTTAATCCTGCCTCAACACCTGCATCCATTGATCGAGCTGGGCCCTGAGTTCATCTGGACCCGACTCAGGGAAGTGCTCGATGATCCACTGCACGTCTGCTCGGGCTGCCACTTTGTCACCGAGACGCTGATTCATCTGTGCGCGAGTGAGTCTCTCCACAGATGACTCAGGCTCGACGGCGACGACGAGATCCAGATACGGCAATGATTCTTTCACCGCTGTCTCCTGATCCATCGTGCTGCTCAGCAGATTGCGGAGCATGCGCAGGATGATGCTGCGCTTCGTCGCAGGTTCGAGGTATTCCTTGTCCAGTTCACCACGCTCCGTGAGTTCCATGGCCGCTTGCTCGATCGTGAGCTTTTTAGCTTTATTAAATACATCCAGCAGCACCAGTTCACCCTCCGGTCCATCTTTGTAGCCAACCATGAATCGACCCGGCAAAGGCACACCATACACCTGAGGAACGTTTAAACGCGCAGCCAGTTCGAGGTAAAGCACCGAAAGCGTGATGGGCAGACCTTCGCGATCATCTAGCAGCTCACTGATGTAGCTATTGGCCTTACTCTCGTAATCATGTCGGCTGCCATGATAGCCACCTTCATCAAAGAGGTAACGGTTCAGGCGCTTCACGGCAGATGCGGTGCCTTTCGCGATCTCGGGGTCAGACTTCAGTTCATCCACCATGCGGGTGAACTGCTGCAAGTACTGCGGCACATCGACCTCAGGATTGTCATGCCGAGCCAGTAGCAGTGCCGCTCGCATAAGGTCGATCTTGTCCTCGGGTTTCGCCAGCTCAGTCAATAAATCGCGCGTGATGCTTCGGCGGTGCAGATCCTTTTCCAGATCCTTCAGAGCTGCGCTTTGACGCTCCAATTCACGGCGACGATCAGTCAATACGCGACGTGATGCTGACGGATCATCCAGCAATGTGTCCAGCGTCGGCTCGCGAGCCCCCCTGCTGGCAGAAAACTGATCCAGAGCTTTTTCAATCGTGCCAGCTAGCGCCTCAGGCACTGGTTTCTCAGCAAGATCAGCGCCCAATCGAAAACCACGATACTCAGCCATCGGCGCACGGAAGCGACACAACCCCACACGTCCACCGCGCAGCGCCGTATCTTCATGCACCAGCACACGCTGCGCATTCACCCAGGCCGTTATTTTTCCAGACTCCACACGCACACGAAGATGATTCCACTGACCGGAACGATAGGCCTCTGAATCAAATTCCGAGAGCACCGTCCACGAATAAACATCAGGCCCCTCAAAGCGCGTGAAACGCAGCTTACCGTTGGAAGGATAGAAGCCATAATAATGATCATCATCCTGCGCGCTAAAGACTAGACCAGCTGCCCCCGACTCTTCGTCGAGCTTCACATTCACCGCCACTTCATACGTCTCTCCCGGCAGTGCAGCCTTTGACAGACACAGCGTCCGCCCGCCAAAACCCGACCCCATCGTGCTACTCTGAATGATGCCCGAATGCTGTGTCCAGCGCGCGCCGAGCAGGGGCTGCCAGAGCTGTGGATTGAGCACGCCAATCGTTAGCCAGCGCGCCATCGGCACAGGATTCGGCTTCTCGATCAGTCGCTTCAGCTCATTCACCGGCATGGCAAAACCGAGGTTATCCGTGACAGCCGACTTCATGGTCAAAAGGCCCAGCACACGTCCCTGGCGATCCAGCAATGGCCCGCCGCTATTTCCGCGTTCGATTGGCATCGCCAGACGGATCATCGGCACCTCATTGACGATGTCTGGGAACTCTGAAACCACTCCATCCACAATGCTAAAACCAAGTCCTTCAGGATTACCCATCGCCACCACTGACTGGCCCTGCTTCACCTCATCACTATCTGCTAGGATCAAAGGTTTCAGCTCAGCGCTCGCCACCCGCAGCAGCGCCAAATCCCAGTGTGAGTCGGTCGCACTGATCTCTATGACTTCATACTTCGTGCCATCACTCATCTCCACTTCGAGTCGCCGAGCCTCACCGATGACATGCAGATTTGTCGCGATCAGGCCATCCTTACTCACGACAAAACCCGTGCCCAAACCATCCAGCCCATCGCGCCCCACCTGCATAACCTTGACCACGGAAGGCTTCACCTCCGCAGCGATCTCCGCCACAGACTTCATTGTCTTGCCAGAAACCAGTGAGCCTGACATGACAAAGACCGTGAGAGTTATAAAAGAGAGCGCGCGCATGAGCAGAGGATGGGGCGCAAGATACGCGCCTGAAAGAAAAAATGCAGTTCTCAATCATCGAATGAGTCGAGACTTTATCGTAAATCATCTTGCCCGAAGCTAAGAAAGTGGTTACAACTCGCGTTGTGGAAAAGCTGACATCGTTGTCAGCCGGAACTTCAGGCTATCGAGCCAAAGATTTCCACACCGCGATTTTTTCTTAGCATGACTTTATTTTTCTCTTCTCACACCAACCCGCATGATCGGGAAAGGGATGAGTCGTCTATGCTAACGCGAGTCCGCACGGTCTGATATGCCTGACTGTCCTGTGCCATACGCGAGTCCGATTTTCGAGAGGTCAATCATGACCTTCTTCCGAAGCCCAAACCACCTGGAGGTCCCCCATAAGCAATCCATTCAATAATCTGAGTAGCGGCCAATTTCCTGGTCGTCCAAATCAAGGCAGCACTCCGCCACCTTCACAGCCTGCGTCTGCCGCAGGTGGGGCTGGCGGACCACCGCCTGCTCAGCGCCCAGCAGGTGCCACAGGCGCGGCTAGCGGACCACGGCCAGCAGGCACTCAGGGTGCCTACCGACCACCCATGGGTGGCAGCCGACCGCCGATGGGCGGGCAGGGCAATCGTAGGCCGCCCAATGGTCGCTACGTCGATCAGACACGCATCAATGATCGCATCCGTTCGCCGAAAGTCCGTGTGGTCGATGGCATCACTCATCAGCAATACGGCGTACTCGTCACCTCGGTAGCACTACGCATGGCACGCGAGCGTGGCCTTGACCTTGTTGAAGTCGCCGCCACAGCCGATCCACCAGTCTGCAAAATCATTGATTACGGCAAGTACAAGTACTCGCTGGAAAAGCAGAAGAAGGAAGCCCACAAGCATCAGAAGGGCGGCAAGGTGAAGGAGATGAAGTTCCGTATCGGCATCGACCCGCACGACTACAAAATCAAAATCACCCATGCTGAAGACTTCCTCGCTGAAGGCCACAAAGTGCGTCTCCAGCTCCAGTTCCGTGGTCGTCAGATGGCGCATCAAGAGCTTGGTCATGCCTTGGCAGCTCGGATCAAAGCCGACTTGCTGACCATGGGTCATCCTGATCAAGAACCCAAGATGGCTGGTCGTAACATCAACATGCAGATCAGCCCGCTCCCCGAGCGCCAGCGCCATCGCAAGTTCCGCACCCATCTCAAAGGCGTCACCGATCAGAAAGATATTCTGCATGCAGAAGGTCATGATCCTCGTGAGGACCTTCACTCCGAAGAAGATCATCACGACGACGACCATCAGGAGCCAGTCGCCTCACCCGATGTTGCGGCTGTTCCAGTGGCAGAATCAGCACCGGCTCCAG
>JBEBGU010000306.1:0-5555 GCA_040081325.1 Prosthecobacter sp. | reverse complement strand
CACAGGAACAATCAACCACGACGAGAAGTCGGGGAACAACACAAAGAACACGAACACGAACGCAGTGAGGAGTCCAAAGTATATCAGCATCGGAACTGCGTCTTGGCCTTCGGGTGTGATGCGGTCATGGCAGTCAAAACGTGACATTTCGACTCCATTCTTATGCATCGCTTCGAGAAGCGCGTAAGTATCATCTCCGACGATTCCCAAATCAGATTCAAGTCTTGAATCGCATCGGAGCCTTGATCGAGGAATGCCGCACTCCAGTTCGATCAAGTCGATCGCCTTTTTCGCGGCCTTTGCTCGTGTGAAGATCGTCGCCATTTTTTGAGCAGCACAAGTTTGAGCATTTAACAGGATTGTTGTTTCGCGAGCAACGCTATCTTTGACAAGGCTGTTACTTTTTGACGGACTTTTGAATTCATGGAACAGCCTGTGGTGTTCATTTGCGTGCAAAGCAACAGGGCTGCCAACTCATGCGCAGATGGGGTGCTGGAAAGGTTGTGTGAATGTTCCAAAGGGCGTGAGAAACGGGGTGTGAAAACTTAACGCAAGCCACGCCTGAAATGTGACTCTCCGGCTACCCTTTCTCTGGCTGTGTGAGATGCCGCGTCCGAGAAAGTTTGGATGGCAGGCTGATGCGGTAGCCGCGTTCGCGGATCAAAATGAGCGTTCCTTCGAGCACTTCAACACACGCAGGTGTGAGATCATGAAGCAGGATGATTGACCCTGGCTGCAGGGTTTTGCTGATACGTTTTAGAATGAGTGAGACATCTCTCTCCACGGCATCGAAGCCACGACAATTCCAGATCATCATGGTCAGACCAAGGGCGCGCAGCGGTGGGGACAAGAAGAGATTATGATGGCCCACTGGCGGACGAAACCATGTTGGGGCGTGGCCTAGAATACGGGTGAGTGTCTGCTGGCAGCCGGCGACCTCTGCCCACATGCGCTGTGGGTGCAGGGACCAAAAGGTGGCGGCAGGGTGCGTCTGCGAATGATTGCCGATGCCGTGACCTCGGTGTGCGATTTCACGGACGAGTTCGGGGTGGCGCGCGGCGCGGTCGCCGATGAGAAAGAACAGAGCTTTCGCCTGATGCAGATCGAGGAGATCGAGGAGTCGTGGGGTGGTATCGGGATCAGGGCCGTCGTCGATGGTGAGGCAGACGCTGTCATCTGGCAGGGTGCTGACGAGCGGGCCAAACAACGTGCAGCGTGGCATGAGGGTGCCGATGACGATGATCAAAAAGGTCAGGCAAAAAATGACGGCAGCAATTTGCCAGTGCCCGGTGCTCAGTAGAAGCAGGCTGGCAATGCCGGGAAGCAGGCTGAGCATAAAGCGCGTGCGGCTCTGCTGCTGACAGGTGTCTGGTGGCGGCGGGATCATACGGACTCCAGGGTGACCAGCGGCTCAAAGACGAACCATTGGTCCCAATGCTGCTGGATGTAGTCGTGCATGATGGGTATCCAGATTTTGCCCAGATCATCCGCGCGTATTTTGGTGCGGCCATCGTAGAAGCAGTCGCCGATGTGAATGCGATAGTTGAGACAGCCGAGGCGCTCCAGAAAGATCGGGTAGCAAGGTGCTCTGGAGATCTCTGCCAGCACCAGTGGGCCACGCGGGATCTCATACGTACAGCCAGCGTGACTGATGGCGACGGGAGACACACTGGTGATCACGCGGTCCCCCTGCACGGCCACGACTTCTCCTGCCCTGAGGACGCGGCAGAGCTCCAGCCCGAGGTGACTGTCGGCGATGCTGTAATGCACGCGGAGCAGCGGATTCTCCTGCTCTGTGCGGCGCAGCTCGGCCTCACGCAGCACTTGCATGTCCTCCGATTTCTCGGGAGCGCGGACCGTATGTAGAGCGCGGCCTAATTTCGTGGTGAACAAAGTCGCGCCTACGTCGTAATTCCCGCTGTGAATCGTGAAAATCAAGACACCTCCCGGAATGGCACGCAGCGCGTCGAAGCGCTCGATGTGTGGGATGTCCCAGGTCACCTCTCGGCGGAAATGCATGTGCCAGAGGCGGTCCAAATAAGTGAGCGCAAACTCAAGAAACACCTGGTAGCCCGCCCACCAGCGGCGCAGTGGGCCAAAGCTGGGCTTGAGGGCGGTGAGATTTCCCTGCACCGCCGCGCGCTGCGGACCAGCCAGCAGATAGACCAGCAGAGTGATCGGGCGGACCATGATCAAGGCGATCCAGGTCGGCGTGAAGCGCATCACGCGGAGAAGCTGCTGCGTCCAAAAAGCCCCATGCAAACCCGCGTTCTGCGGAGGCGGAACTTGCGTAGCTTGGGGTTTAGCAGTTTCTTCAGCAATCATCGGCGGCGCTCAGCAGCATGGCGGTCAGAGCTTTTATCTCTGGCTTGAGACGCCCTCTATTAAAACCTTTGCCCAGACAAGAAGACGAGTCAAAACATGAACGCCCCATCTCCCACAGACTACGATGTGATCATCATCGGCGGCGCCTTCAGCGCTGCCTCTTCAGCGCTGCTGCTGAAGCGTGAAACGCCTGACCTGAAGGTGCTCGTGGTGGAGCGCACGACGGAGTTTGACCGCAAGGTCGGTGAGAGCACTTCTGAAGTCGGCGCCTGCTTCCTCACTCGTGTCCTGCATCTGGGAAACTACCTCAACGCGCATCATTACCAGAAGCATGGCCTGCGGATGTGGTTCTGCAAAAAGCCTGACGACACGGTGGAAGACTGCACGGAGCTGGGGCCGAAATTTCAAAGCCGCCTGCCGACCTATCAGCTCGACCGCGCGCTGCTTGATCAACATGTGCTCGATCTCGCTGTCGAGGCGGGTGCTGAGCTGCTGAGACCGGCGACGATCCGCGAGATTACTTTAGCTGAGGCAGATGAAAACCACTCCGTCAGCCTGACCACCGCTGCAGGTGAAAGCAAAACCTTCACGGCGCGCTGGGTCATCGATGGCTCCGGGCGCGCTGCCGTTTTGTCAAAGAAGCTGGGCCTGTACCGCCAGCTCGGAGATGAGCACCCCACCTCGTCCATCTGGTGCCGTTACCGCAAAGTGAACACGCTAGACAGCCACAAAAGCCGCACGCGGCATCCGGTGCTCATGCAGAATGTCAAAGCCTCACGCAGCAGCGCCACGAATCACCTCATGGGTCGCGGTTGGTGGGTGTGGATCATCCCACTTTCAAACGGTGACTTCAGCGTCGGCGTCGTTTGGGATCGCAGCGTTTTCACCCTGCCAGAGGGGCCATCACTCACGGCACGCATGCACGCGCATGTCATGACTCACCCCGTCGGGCGGCTCATGTTTGAAGAGGCCGAGCCGATCGAAGGCGACACATTTTATTACAAAGGTCTGCCCTACTACACGGAGCAGATGGCGGGGAATCGCTGGGCCATGGTGGGAGATGCGGCGGGCTTCATCGACCCGCTTTACAGCCAGGGCTTGGACTACTGTGGGCACACGGTTTATGCCGTCACAAAAATGATCAAGAGTGCCCACATGGGGGAGGATGTGAGTGCTACCGCTGAGTATCTCAAGGGCGCGTACAAGCGCAGTTACCGCCTGTGGTTTGAGAGCCTCTACAAAGGCAAGTATGACTACTTGGGGGATGCTGAACTGGTGCGCATTTCGTTCATCATGGATCTCGGCACTTACTTTGTCGGTCCTGTGCGTCTGGTCTATGAAACCCCAGATACGGAGTGGCCTCTGCTGCCTTATGACGGGCCGATGGGGAACCTTTTTGCGAAGTTCATGGCCCTCTACAATCGCCGCCTCCATGCGATGGCGAAGAAGCGCCTGGCCAAAGGCACCTATGGGGCTTGGAATAACGGCATGGACCTGACTCTGGGCCAAAGCTACACACCCAATTTGACGGCCTTCCGCTTCCTGCGCTGGGGCATTCGTCTCTGGCTCGTCGCCGAGCTGCGCACGATCTTTAGCCGTGCGAAAGCGGTGCCAGTGATGGAGTCGATGCCGGTGCGTGAAAAGGTCGGCGCGGTGATGTGAAGCGTACGCATCAAATCGGCACCTGATTGTAGATCATGGCCAAAGATACAGGATTTACATGATTCACAGGATGAACAGGATTTTTTCAGACCTGTGAATCCTGCCAATCTTGTGAATCCTGTAGCAATCAGGCTCTTATCCTTTTGATGCGTAAGCCCTGGATGTGGCACTCGAATCCCAAGAGAACACTTGCGGAGATTCTAGGCTCTGGGAGAGTCCCATCCCCTTCCTAGACGCTCCTCAACCCTGCCCATGAAACGCCTTTTTTCCTTTGCCAAGCGCACGCCTATTCCGCGTGAGCCTACAGCTTCGGAGGGGGCCGCTGGCTGGTCTGTGCCGACTTATCCGACGCCGCTAGAACTCACGCAGATGATGCCCGGCGGCATCTACCAGTTTGATCTCATGATCGGTCAGGGCGGCATGGGCGCGGTGTATCGCGGTCGTCAGATGAATCTCGGGCGCTCAGTCGCCATCAAGATCATGCACCGCCATCACGGTGCTGATTATGCTTATGCAGAGCGCTTTCGCCGTGAGGCCCAAGCGCTGGCGCAGATGAACCACCCGAACATCGTCAGCGTGTATGACTTCGGCATCGTCGGAGACTACCTGCACTATGTGATGGAGTATGTCGAAGGCACCGATCTGCATCAGACGATGTCATGCGGCCTGCTCACTCAGGCGCGTGTTTTAGAGATCCTGCCAGAGGTCTGTGACGCTCTCGGCTATGCGCATTCCAAAGGCATCGTGCATCGAGACATCAAGCCAGCGAACATCCTCATCGCTCAGGATGGTCGGGTCAAAGTAGCCGACTTCGGTCTAGCAAAGCGCTTTGATCAGCAGGGCACCATGCTCACTCAGTCAAACATGGCCATGGGCACACCTGACTATGCGGCACCAGAGCAGTATGACTCGAAGGCCATCATCGATCAGCGTGCAGACATTTATGCACTCGGCGTCATGCTTTACCAGATGCTGACCGGCACGCTCCCGCGGGGATCATGGCAGCCGCCATCCGTTCTGGTCGGTACCGATTCACGACTAGACGCCATCATTGTTCGTGCCTTGAAACCCGAGCGCCTGCACCGCTACACCTCTGCTGCCGACTTCAAAAAAGAACTGCTGGCCGTGAACACCGCGCCGCTCGCTGTCGCAGTTCCTGTTCCGCCGACTCCTGTCGCCGCGCCTGCCTCTAAGCCCATCATTGGCCGCGTGCTCGTGCTCGAAGATGATGTGCTTTTGCGCAACCTTATCGTGCGCAATTTGAAGAATGAAGGCTACGAAATCGTCGAGACCGCCGATGGCAGCGACACCGTGAAGCGCTACAGCGAGGCCATGCTGGAGCGGAAACCTTTCGACGTCGTGCTCATCGACCTCACCATCCCGCTCGGCATGGGCGGCGCGCGTGCCATGGAACTGCTACGCCAGGCCGATCCGCAGGTGGATGCCATCGTCTCCAGCGGCAACCGCTCCGATCCCGCCATGCTCCAGCCCAGTGCGCATGGATTCGCCGACGTGCTGCCCAAGCCCTATGACAGCGAAGATCTCGTGCGCACCGTCAAACAAGTCGT
>JBEBGU010000305.1:0-5558 GCA_040081325.1 Prosthecobacter sp. | reverse complement strand
GTCATGGCCAATCCTGCCACTACCGGCCAATTCCAGAAAGCCTGGACGCAGCCCGTCGGTTGGTAATTAGCTCGTTACCAGCCTAGGCCAAGCCTGCCCGAGGGAAGCCACCAATTTCCGGCTCACCCAATCTGGGCCAAGTCGCCAAGGGTTGAAATTTAATAACTACTAATATTTTAATTGCCTTTGTGGGTATGGTAATTATAGTCTCGGCGTATTACCTTCCACTTCTGTATGCCTCATACTCAAACTTCACAAACCCACTTCCGAACCCTCCTGGGAGTCGTTATTTGGGCCATTCTTGGTGGGGTTTTATCCTTGGTTCATGCCGATGAACCCGTCAAATCAGCGCTCAATGACAGCGCTACGATCAAGGTCAATTTCCCCAGCACGCCCATCCTGGCCATCGTGCCGTTCTATACCGAGATCACCGGGAAAAAGATCATCCTCGACTCCTCGCTTCAGGGTGAACCCCTGCGCATCATCGCCCCGCAGCCGCTCACACGTCGGGAAGCTGTCGCATTCATAGAGGCCACACTGCTGCTCAATGGCTACGCCATCATCCCCGTGGATGCCACGACGGTAAAACTCATCCACCACAGCGGTGGTAAAAGCCCCACGCCTGAAGGATTGCAGGTGTACACATCCATTCAGGATCTGCCGCAGAACGAGGAACTTTGCCACTTCGTGATGCCCTTAGAGCACATCTCGCCCGATGAGGCCTCCAAAGCCTTTCAGCAGGTCATCAAACTGCATTCATATGGAGCCATCATGCCGATGAAAAATGCGGCGGCGCTCATCATCACCGAGAACAGCACCACCATCCGCAGCATCTACGAGATGGCCAAGGTCATCGACGTGCCGCCTGCTGAGATCGCCAATGAAATGATTAAGCTCGAACGCAGTGATGCGGAGAGCATCGCCGAGATCATCAATGAAATTTACGAAGAGCAGGAGAAGACCGAGTCAGCCAGCCAGAGCACCACTCAGCCACCCGCAGCACCTGCTGCACCCAATGGTGCCCGCGCCGTCGCCGTAAACCCAATGGGCGCGGCCAATACTGCGAACACCAATCCCAGCGTCGCCAAGGTCAAAGTCATCCCGCATCGCCGAACCAACAGTCTGCTCGTCATCGCCCGGCCCGTGGACATCGCCTACATTCGTGGACTCGTCGAAAAGCTCGATCAGCAGTCTGACAGTGTCACGTTCCTCAAGCGCAAGCTCAGCTATCTCGATGTCGGTGACTTCCTCCCCGTGGCCTACAACGCGCTGGCAAAAGATACCGACATCCAGAATGAAAGCGGCGGCTCCGGCATGGGCGGTGGCAACGGAGGCAGCAGCCGTAGAAGGCCCAGCGGCAGTTCCAACACGCCTTCCACGGATGCCAACAACAATAACAACGGCGGCCTGAATGGCGGCGGCTTTGGCAACAACACCCAGGGCGGCAGTTTCGGTTTCAACACAGGCTCACAAGGCGGCCAGAACAACCGGTCAAATCGTAGCCTGCTCGATGATCCTGAAGCCGTCTCAGCACCTGAATCCCTCATTGTCGGTAAGACACTGCTCATCGCTGATCCGCAATCGAACAGCCTCGTCGTCAGCGGCTCGCCTGAGCACATCATGCTGATCGACCAGCTTATCCAGGAGATGGATGTGCGCCCGCAGCAGGTGTACATCAGCACCATCATCGGCCAGCTCAATCTCGGCGGAGAGTACAACTACGGATTCGATTTCCTCAACGCGCTCGATGACTTCACGCTGCGTCAGAAGAACGTCACCTCACCCAGCGGCGGCACCGCAGTCGCTGGGGCGCTCGACATTCCTTTCAACGGCGCAAGCTTCGGAAGCGGAGCCATGAGCTTCTATGGCCAACTCGGATCTCTTGGCCGCTACTTAAAAGTTCTGGATGAAAACAAGAACTTCAAAGTGCTCTCCAGTCCGAGTATGTACACCACGAACAATGGAAAGGCCGTCATTTCCAGCGGTCAACGCATCGCCGTGCCAGTGAACATCCTCTCCAATGCCGGCGTCGGCAACATCGCCGCCACCAGTGCCAGCATTGATTACCGTGATGTCGTGCTGAAGCTCGAAGTCGTCCCGCTCATCAATTCCGATAATGAGGTCACCCTCCGCATCGCCCAGATCAATGACAACGTTACCGGTGAGCAGACCATCTCCGGCAACACCTTGCCCATCATCAGCACACAAGAGTTGCTCACGACAGTCACCGTCAAAAACGGAGCCACCATCGTGCTCGGTGGACTCGTCACCGAGCGCAGCGGCAACAGTGAACGTGGTGCTATTTTCCTGCGCCGTGTACCTGTCTTGAAACATCTCTTCGGCACCACGAACAAAACCAGCAAACGTGAAGAACTGCTCATCTTCATCCAACCGAAGATCATCAACTCCGGCGACCCGCTCGACAGTCCCAACAACATTGAGGCGAAGCGCTCGCACATCCTGGAAGAAACCATCCGCTTCGGCATGCCCGTGGATGAAATCCCCCGCGCCCTACCTGCCGAGAAGTGAGGGAAGTAGATTCGAATGGCAGTCGAATGGTTTTTTTGGGAAACGGGGAACTTCGATTGCCAGTCGAAACTACGGCACACCCAACACCACGCGGCCACTGAGCTTCGGCGAGGTCGAGATCTTCGGCGTGGCGGTAGGGAGGAGGAAGTAGCCGTAGCCTTCCGTGGTGGCTCCGATCTTGACGATCTGGCCAAAGAACGGCGCGGGGCGGTGAAGCGCGGCGGTGGCTCCGTTGATCTGGAAGCTACCAGCGAACAGGCCCGTTGCGGCGGTCAGCGTGGGGAGCTTGGTGGTGTTGGTGGCGGGCGCGGTGATAACGGCGGTATTGGTTAAACTGGTGGCGCTTGTGTTCACGATGTTGAGGAGCTGGTTGAACTCGGGCGCGAGTCCGCCGAGGGTGAAGCTCAGTTTGGCATTTGGGTTCGGCACGGTGAGTAGGCCCATGATGCGGAGGCCTTTCAATGGCGGCACATACACACCACCGGCGGCGGTGACGTTCAGCGGGCCAAAGCCTGCTTGATACAGCTTGTCGGTGATCTTCGACAGCGGGCCGGGCTTGAACCAACTGGTGCTGCCACTGACGGTGTTGCTAGTTACCGGAGACGCGGGTGTGAGGGTGAACTGACCGACATGTGATCCGCGATTTGCGTACAGCAGATTGAAGAGCAGGATTTGTCCTTCTGGACCGACGAAGGTGCCGCCGGTCACGTCGTTACCATCGGGGAGCTTTCCCGCGATTGTGAGCGTGCCGTCGGGCTTCACGGTGAAGCTGGCGTAGCCGTAACCGCGCGGCGGATCGCCCACATTCGCGGGGTCGAGCCGCAGGGTGTAATAGGCGGCGTAGATGCTGGCGAGCTTGGTTTTGTCCCACTGATTCCGCCAGGCGGGGATGACGAGCGTGGTGCCATTCGGATGGATCAAGGTGAGCCGCGCGAGCTGCTCGGTGGCGAAGACTTCGATGTAGGCGGTGAGCGGTGTTTTATCCGCCATCGTGATGCCTGGGATGTTCGCCCGCAGGATCACGTCTCCCACTCCGGCGCTGAGCAGGAGTTGGTTGGTGAAGCTCAGCTTCGCGCGTGCGCCGAGTGTGATCGAGCCGCTGCACAGACCTGCGGCGGTGGTGGTCAGGTCAAAACGTCCGCCGAGGTTGTCATTCAGCGGTGAGCGCTCGATGGGGCCGGCGAAGACGCCGACGGCACTGGCGGGCACGATGTTGACCAAAAGCGTGGCTGTGGCGCTGTCGCTGCTCTTGGGGTTGCTGGCCTTGATGGTCAAAGGATAGCCGAGGGGCTTCGTCGAGGCCGTGGGGCGGCCGGAGATGATGCCGGTGAGCTTGTCCCAGGTCATGCCGGGTGGCAGTCCGCCGACGGTGAAGGCCGTCACCGGCGCTCCGACCACGTTGGCGATGGGGATTTGATAAAAGTAGGCCTGGCCGATGACCGCAGGCGGCAGACTCAGCGGCTTCACGATCTGCGGCGCGGCATTGCTCACGGTGAGTCGTGTCGGGGCACCACCGGTGAAGGTGCCGGCCAGTCCGGTCACCGTGCAGGTGTAGAGGCCGGCATGTTCCGCCGCCGCAGGTTTGATGACAAAACTCTTCGCGTTGAAAGCGGTGCCGCCGCCGTTCTTCAGCCAGGCGTAGGTGATGCCATTGCCTGCGGCATTCACCGTCGCGGTGAAGCTGGCGGTGGCACTGGCGAGCAGGTCCACGGTCTTCGGTGTCATGTCCACCACGCCGATCTCGGCGGGATCGCTCGGCGCAGTGGCCGCTCCGGACTTCACCACGCAGCGGTAGGTTCCGGCCTGGGCCAGCGCGGCTTTGGCGATGAGGTAGCTGGCCTTCGTGGCACCGCTGATGTTCTTGCCATTCAGCGTCCACTGGTAGGTCAGCGTGCCGGGGCCGACAGCGACGACGCTCAGCGTGTGGCTGCTGCCCAGGGCGATCATGGCATTGGCGGGATGACGTTGGATCGCCACAGCGGAGCCATCCACGATGAGGTTCGCAGGCTGGCTGGTGGCGGCAAAGGGGGCGAGCACCACGCTGGTCAGCGTCAGTGTGCCGGGCGCAGCGGCCTCGCTGAGCACCACGTCATACACGCCTTCATCGCCCTCTTGAGCATTGGCGAAGTTCAAGGCAGCAGCCGTGGTGCCATTCGGCGTGCCGTTCTTCCGCCACGCATAGGCCACACCACCACTGAGGTTGGTCACGGCGATGGCAAAGTTGGCCGGGGCATTGCTGGCCACGCTCTGGGGCTGAGGCTGCGCGGTGAACGTCGGCACCTGCGCGATCTTGATGCCGCCGGGGTTGAGCGCACCATTCAGCGTGCAATTGCGCTGCGGGTTCAGTGGACCCTTCGTTAGCGTGATCGTGTTCGTCGTGGTGCTGTTGAAGACGGCGCGGTCAAAGGCCACCGTGCCACTGGCCTCCACATCCCGCACCGCCTCGCGGAGGGAAACCCCTGCGCCGAGCGAGCCTGGCGCATCGAGTTCATCTACGGGCGTGGTCACGACGATGACCGTGCCTTCCACCGCGCCGATGTCTGGGCGCACCCCGAGTGGGCGTGGCAGACCGCGCTGATCCGTGGTGAGCGCCGGGTTCAGCACGCTGGTTTGATCGAGCGCGGGGCTGCCGGGGAGCAGGGGCATCGTCGGCGTGGGGCCGCCGTAGTTGCCCAGCACGTTGAGCAAAGGATCAGCGTTGAGCGCGGCGGGGCCGCTGTCAGTGGCGGTGTTGCCGTTGTTCAGATGAGACCTCACGATATTGACCCCCACGCGGGTCACCGTGGCGGAGCCGAAGGGCGTGGAGCCGGAGTTGCTGATGTCCGCGCCGCTCGGGGCCGTGTTCTCTGCCACGATGCAGTTCGCGAGGGTCACGGCACCGTAGCTGTTGCCAATGCCGCCGCCCGAGACGGTGGCCGAGTTGAGCGCCAGGGTGCAGTGGGTCAGGGCCAGCACACCGCCGGCCTGGTTGAACACACCGCCGCCACGCTGGCCGGCATTGGCGGTGACTGTGCAGTTCGTCAGGCTGG
>JBEBGU010000304.1:0-5559 GCA_040081325.1 Prosthecobacter sp. | reverse complement strand
GCCTGCCTGCCAACTGAGCTTCACATCATCACTCAGCGTCACCGGTTCACCTGTCGGATTGGCAAAGCGAAACTCCTGAGTCCAAGTGCTCATCTGTTCGCGATTTGAGCGCGTGGCGAGAGGGAAGGGGAGGTAATCGAGATCCGTACTGTCCGCTGTTTCCCAGCCGACATAGCCTGTGGTGGAGGTGAAATCGAAAGCGTCAGCATGATAAGTGATCTGCAAGGTCGGCATGATCACATTGCGAGATGTGAAGCCCACAAAATCACGCGCCGACTGACGCGGCTGGCGGCGCAAGGCAGCGAGATCATTGAGCGCGTAGTCACCGTCATCCGCCGATTCACCTGCGATGATGAAACGCACTTCGAGATCATCATTGGGCACCCACAGAAACTGCGCTTTGCCAAAGTTAGCGCTGCGGTTGTCGAGGTCGTTGCCCGTGAGTGTATTGGTGGTGAATCCATCGCGCTCGCTATGACCGCCGGCGAAGCTGATGCCGAGTTGATCTTTGATGAGCGGTGCCGTGACACTGCCACGGAAGTCATAAAGATTGTAGCTGCCAAAGGTCGTCTGAAACTCGCCACCGAAACTCGTGAGTGAGGGGCGGCGGCTGGTGATATTGATCAGACCGCCGACTGTGTTTCGTCCATACAGCGCTCCGAGTGGGCCGCGCACGAAGTCGATCTGCTCGACATCGAGTAGCTCCAAGCTGGAGGAGTTAGCGCTGAATTGCGGCACTCCGTCGATGTAAGTCGTGACGCCCGGATTCATGGGCGAAGCGCCGATGCCGCGAAAGCGTGGGTTGCTGAGCTTGCGCGCGCTGAACTCAGTGAACATCGTATTCGGCGCATGGATGGCCGCGTCCTTCACGGAGCGCGCCATGGCAGAGTCGAGGAAGTCGTGATCGCTTACGGTAGCACTGAGTGGCAGACTGAGCAGATCCTGACGCAGCTTCGGAGCCGAGATGATGATAGGCTCAATTTCCGGCACCACTTTCGCCACCGGCAGCGGGATGGCAGTGGGTGGCTTGATGGGCAGGTCAGCGGCCAGGGCAGTGCCAATCAAGAACGTGAAAAGAAGAGGGAGCAGTAAACGCAGGCAGGTCATGTTGTGACTGATCAGGGAACGCCGCGCGGAAGCTGGCAACCGCTTTGTTCAAAGTGGAGTGCGGTCTTCGCGTCTTCGTCCACTGATCGTGAATTGAGTGTGGTTTTGTGATAGCCAGAGGCTTTGGCTTTCGCTAGAACCCATGGCTGCATGATCTCACGCTTTCTTTTATTGCTTCTAATGACCGCCACGGCGCACGCTCGTAGCCCGTGGACGACTTCATGCATTCAGGGTTCGCCTGAACCGGCGAAGCCATTCATTGCTGAGGAGATTCTGACCCAGCAGGATGTGGCAGATGTGCTGGAGATCGTGAGCTTGCCTGGAAAAATAATCGTGGTGGAAAATGGTGGGAAGATCTGGTCGCTGCCGCGTGATCTATCGGCATCGACCAAAGATCTCATGATCGATTTGAAGGCGAAGTATCCAGCGCTAGATCACACCTATGGGATGGCGATTCATCCGAAGTGGCGGGAGAACAAAGAGGTTTTTATCACCTATACTTTGGGTGCGGGTGTGGAGGATGGGACGAAGCTTTCGCGCTTCAAACTGAGTTCCATCGAGCCGATGATCATTGACCCTGAGAGTGAGGAAGGCGTGCTCGCCTGGCTTTCGGGTGGGCACAATGGAGCCAGCATCCAGTTTGGTCCTGATGGCATGCTCTACATCAGCACAGGAGATGCCGAAGTGCCTGCGCCGCCTGATCCGCGCAACACGGGCCAGGACACGAGTGACCTGCTGAGCAGCGTGCTACGTATTGACATCGATAAGCGTGAGGGCGGTAAAAACTATGGCGTGCCTGCTGACAATCCTTTCATCGGTAAAGCCAACGCACGGCCTGAGATCTGGGCCTTTGGTTTTCGTAATCCGTGGAAGATCAGCTTCGATCGTCAAGGTCGCCTGTGGTGCGGTGATGTCGGTTGGGAGCTGTGGGAGATGATCCATTTGGTTGGGCGTGGTACAAATCACGGATGGAGTGCGATGGAGGCGACGCAGACGGTGAAGCCTGAGTTGCTCAGCCCGCTCGCGCCGATTACTCCGCCAGTCGTCGCACATCCACACACGGAGGCGGCGAGTATCACGGGTGGTTTTGTTTATCATGGCAAAGCGCTGCCTGAACTTGATGGAGCCTATGTCTATGGCGACTACGAGACGGGTAAAATCTGGGCGCTGTGGCATGATGGCGCCAAGATCACACGGCACGAAGAGATCGCTGATACGCCGCATAAAATCGTCACCTTTGGTCGGCTCGACGACGGCGAGATCATCTCTGCGCACTGGGGGAAGCCGAGCACGTTTCATCGACTCATTCGCAACCCCGCTGTCAGTCAGCCTGCGAGCTTTCCTCGCAAGCTAAGCGAGACGGGTTTGTTTGCGGATGTGGTGAAGCAAACGCCTGCGGCTGGTGTGTATGAATTCAACGTCACCGAGCCAATGTGGCATGATCGACTTGTGGGTCGGCGCTTCATCGCTTTGCCGGGTGAATCCAAGATCGAAGCCTCGATTTTGAAGAAGAAAGATGGCAGTCCGAATGGAAGCAAAGTGCTGTGGCCGAAGGATACTGTGCTGGTGAAAACACTGAGCACGCCTGATGCTGCTGCGCGTCTCGTGGAGACGCAATTTCTGCATCACGATGGCGAAACTTGGACGGGCTACAGCTACCGCTGGAACTCTGAGCAAACCGACGCGGAGTTGGTGGCGGTGAATGGTGCGGAGGCTGAGGTGCTTTTCGGTCCAGGTCCAAAAGTAAGTTCAGTCACTCATGATCCAAGCGTTTTATCAAAAGGTGCGCCACCCGTTCAGCATCGCTTTCACGCGCGAGCTGAGTGTGTGCGTTGTCACACGCCGTGGACGGGTTTCGCGCTGGGTTTTCAGCCACAGCAGCTTGCTAGCATTAGCGGCCAGTCTGCGCGCGAGACTGCCCTGAGCTTGGGCTTGGTGAATGAGGCTTTTTTTGAAACTAGCACGGCCCGTGTCGTCAATAGTCGCGACACGAAAGCTGATCTGGATGCTCGCGCACGCTCATGGCTGCACGCCAACTGCGCGCACTGCCATCGGCAGAATGGTGGTGGATCGGTGGCGCTCAGGGTGAACGTCGAGCTGCCGCTTCTTGAGACGGTCTTGATCGGTGAGAAGCCGCTGCGTGGCGACATGGGCATCATGGATGCGCGCTTGATTGCTCCTGGTGTGCCTTCGCATAGCACGGTGCTGGCTCGTATTGCGCGGACTGGTGCGGGTCGGATGCCGATCATCGGATCAAACGAGGTGGACATGCACGGCTTTGATCTGCTTTGGCAATGGATCGAGGGACTCGGTAAGCGCACTCCGCCCTTGGTCGGAAAACATCCGCTGACTGCGGCGACTTCAAATGAAGCTCACACGGTTTCAGACGCGCTGAGTGTGTTGGAGTCTCGTCATACTTCTCGAATGATGAGAAGCGAACCCGATAAGCATTTCGAGTCCTACCTTGGCTCCACCGATCCAAACATTGCGCCGCTCTTTGAGCGTTTTTTGCCGCCGGAGAAGCGGCGTAAAACGATCGGACTCACGTCGGATGTGCCGCAGCTTCTTGCGATGTCGGGTGATTCAAAACGCGGGAGTGAGCTGCTGTCGCCGACTGGTCGTGCGGGGGCTTGTTTGGCTTGTCATTTTGTGAATGGCACGGGTCGTGACTTTGGGCCGGATCTCTCGAAGGTGGGTGCGCGTTTGACGAAGGACCAGTTGTTGGAAAGCCTGTTGCAGCCTTCCAAGATGATCGCTCAAGGTTTCGCGGCTTACACGGCGACCTTGGCTGATGGTAGTATGCAGATGGGATTCATGGTGAAGCAGACGAAGGATGAGGCTGCGCTGAAACTTGCTACAGGACAGTCGATCACGCTGCGGATGGATGAAGCGAAGACGATCAAATCGCTGCCAAGCTCGCTGATGCCCGAGGGGCTGCTGCAGTCACTCACGGCTCAGGAAGTGGCGGACTTGCTGGCGTTTTTAGTTTCGTTGAAGTGACCAAAAGCAAAGAGCACCGGGAGTGAACTCCACGGTGCTCTTCGGGGTTTGTTTGGCTGTTGAGGGGGGAGTGGTTAAGCGGCCATGACAGGGGCCATCTGACGGGCGAAGACTTCAGGCGCTTGAGCTGTCTTGACGGCCTTGGCCATGGAGCGGCTGAGGGAATCAAGCGAGTAGGGTTTGAGCATGATATCCACCGGCGGGTAGAGGCCTTCGCTGAGAATGGTGAACTCGTCTGGGTCGATGACGAACCCGGAACAGATGACGATGGGGATGTCATTTCCTGCGGCGCGGAGTTGCTTGAATGTGTCTCGCCCGCTGAGTTTGGGCATGTAGATGTCGAGCAGGACGGCGTCGATTTTTTCACTGCTGCGCAATACGATGTCGAGTGCCTGCTGCCCATCACCTGCTTCAAGCACGCGGTAGCCGAGGAAGTTTAGCATGTTCACGGCAATGGAGCGCACTGGAGCTTCGTCATCGACGACGAGAATGGTGCCGCGCTGGCCGACATGCATGTGCGCACGACGGAGATCTTGGGTGGGGGCCTCTTCCTCGATGTTTTCAGGGTCGGTGCTGCGTGGTAGGAAGATGCGGAATTCGGTGCCTTGGTTTTCGACACTGTCGAACTCGATCCAGCCACCGTGTTCACGCACGATGTCCTGAGCCATGCTGAGGCCAAGTCCTGTGCCGCGACCTGGATCTTTGGTGGTGAAGAAGGGCTCGAAGATGCGGTGGCGCATGTCTTCTGCGATGCCGTGTCCATTGTCACGAACGACGATCATGGCGAACTCGGCGGTGCCTGCACCATCCTGCGTGAGGTGCGTGACGTTTTCGATGCCGATCTCGATGATGCCGTTTTCTGCGGTCACGGCATCGCGTGCATTGAGGCAGAGATTGAGCAGCACCTGTTCGAGCTGAGTGGCGTCGGCGGTGGCGAATGAGGCATCCATGCCAGCGCGGACGCGAATGGTGAGGCGAGGGTCCACACTGTGTTTGAGAAGGCTCTGCACATCAGCCATGAGCTTCTTGAGATTGGTGACTTTGCGGAGTTGGTTGCCCGTGCTGCGGCGTGAGTAGCCGAGGAGTTGCTTGACCAGATCGGCAGCACGCTGGGTGGCGTGATTGGCATTCTGGAGGCGGTCGCGCATGTCGGGACTGTTCGCCGCTGGTGAAAGCTCAGCCAGGGTGAGATTCCCACGGATGGCGGTGAGCATGTTGTTGAAGTCATGGGCGATGCCGCCTGCGAGTTGGCCGATGTTGCCGAGCTTCTGGGATTCACGCACTTGCTTCTGTAGGCCACGTAATTCGCTGCAATCGCGGATCATCCACAGACGACCGATGACATCTCCAGTCTCTGTCTGCATGGGGGCGGTGCGCAGGCTGAAGACGCGCTGATTGCCGTCGGTCGTTTCGGCTTCGATTTGGTCGCGCATCTGGGGATTGGTCTCAGTG
>JBEBGU010000303.1:0-5561 GCA_040081325.1 Prosthecobacter sp. | reverse complement strand
GTCGCAATGGCTGTGGCAAGACGAGCTTGTTAAAAATCCTCGCCGGAGTCGAGCGTCCAGACACGGGTGATCTCTCCATCCAGCGTGGACTGCGCGTCGGCTACTTGCCGCAGGAGTTTGAGCTGGATGGCACGGGCAATGTCCTGCAAAACATCCAGTCAGGCGCTGCCGATCTCGTCCGCATGATCCAGCGCTATGAAGATGGCGATGGCAGTGAGGCCGAGCTTTCAGACATGCTCCACCACATCGAAGTCGCCGATGGCTGGAATCTCGACACGCGCATCAAGTCGATCACCACCGCGCTTTCCGCGCCACCGCTGGACGCTCTCGTTGCCCCGCTTTCGGGTGGAGAAAAACGCCGCGTCGCTCTCTGTCGTGCTTTAGTGGCGCAGCCTGAATTGCTGCTGCTCGACGAGCCGACCAACCATCTGGATTCCGAGTCCATCCGCTGGCTGGAAGACTACCTGAAGAGTTTCCCCGGTGCCGTCATCTTCGTCACCCATGACCGCTACTTCCTCGATGTCATCGCCACGCGCATCATCGAGCTAGCCGATGGCCGCTGCTTTTCGCATGAGGGGAACTACACCGCCTATCTGGAGAGCAAAGCCGCACGCCAGCAGATCAATGAGCAGAGCGAGCGTCGGCGTCAGCGCTTCCTGCGCACCGAACTCGAATGGGTGCGCGCCGGGGTCAAAGCACGCGGCACCAAGCAACGCAGCCGTTTGGAAGCCTTTTATGAGATCGAAGGCCAAGCCGCGCCGACTGAGGAGCGCGAGATGGATCTACTCCTCCCGCCCGCACTGGCGATGGGAAACATCGCCGTCGATCTCGAAGATGTCGGCGGCATGGTGATCGACGAGCAGGGCAAAGAGCGCTGGCTTTTCCGCCACCTCGACATCTCTCTGAAGCCTGGCCAATGCACCGGCATCGTCGGTCGCAATGGCGCAGGCAAGACCACGCTGCTACGTATTTGCATGGGCGAGCGCGCGCCGGATGAAGGCCGCGTCGCCATTGGCAAAAAGATCGCCTTCAACTACATCGACCAAGCCCGAATGCAGATCGCTGGCACTGGCACCGTGTTGGCTGAAGTGGCCGATCAGGATGAGACCGTTTTCTTTGGCACGCAAAAAATCAGCGCTCGCAGTTATCTACGCCGCTTCCTCTTCAATGATGACCGCACCAACGAACGTGTGGACCGACTCTCAGGCGGTGAGCGGGCCCGACTCATGCTGGCCAAAGTGCTCAAGCGCGGTGGCAATGTCATCGTGCTCGATGAGCCAACGAATGACCTGGATCTGCAAAGCCTGCGCATTTTAGAAGAAGCCATCAGTGCCTTCGACGGCAGCGTCATCGTCGTCAGCCATGATCGTTATTTCCTCGACCGCGTGTGCGACCAGATCATCGCTTTCGAGGACGCCGGTGTTTATGTGCAGGGTGGCAACTTCAGCTACTACCTGGAAAAGCGCCGCGAACGCGAAGTCAAAACCAAAGCTTGGAGCAACAACGCCAAAACCGAGAAGCCGACCACAGCAGCTCCTGCCGTAGCCAAGCCCAAGGCCCGCAAGCTCAGCTTCAAAGAAACCCACGAGCTGCAAAACATCGAAGCCACCATCCTCATCGCCGAGGAGAAAGTGCAGTCCATCGACGCCATCCTGAGCGACCCGTCTTTCTACATCACCCGCTCCCAAGAAGCCTCCGACCTCAGTGAAGAACTCGACAACGCGAAAATCAAAGTCGCGCGGCTCTATGCACGCTGGGAGGAACTGGAGGCCATCAAAGCCGCCCAGGAAGCCTAACCACACCTTCGATCCCATGCGTTTCTTCATCCTGCTTTTCATCACGCTGCTGGGATCAGCGCTGCACGCTCAAACGAAACCCACCCAGGCCAATGTCGCGTATGGCAAGCATGAGCAGCAGGTGCTGGACTTCTACCAGGCCAAGTCCGACAAACCCGCGCCGCTGCTTTTCTTCATCCACGGCGGCGGCTGGATGAATGGCGACAAGGCCAGTCCAGACTTCCTCAATCAATGCCTCGGCGCAGGCATCTCCGTCGTCTCCATCAACTACCGCCTCATCCCCGACGCCATCACCGCCAAGATCGATCCTCCGGTGAAGGCCTGTCTCGATGACGCCGCCCGCGCGCTGCAATTCGTCCGAAGTAAAGCCGCCGTGTGGCATCTCGACAAACAACGCATCGCCGGCTGCGGTGGCTCTGCTGGTGGCTTCACCAGTCTGTGGCTCGCTTTTCATCCTGATCTGGCTGATGCCAAAAGCACCGATCCCATCGCCCGCGAATCCACCCGCCTCAGTTGTGTCGTCGCCTTCGTGCCGCAGACCTCGCTTGATCCGCAGCAGATGAAGTCCTGGATTCCTAACAACGACTACGGCCACCACGCTTTCGCACTGCCGAGCATGGCGGAGTTCATCGACAAACGCGAGTCGCTCATGCCCTGGATCGTGCAGTTCTCACCCTACGCCCTCGCCACCGCCGACGACCCTCCCGTCTATCTCTTCTATGACTCCGTACCTGCCCTCGGCCAGCCCTACAAAGACCCGCCGCACTCTGCGAACTTCGGCGTCGGTATCGAGGAGAAGCTCAAGGCCGTCGGCATCGACTACGAACTCAACTACACCGGTGCCAAAGACGTGAAGCACCCCGACATGTTTGGTTACTTGATAGAGAAGCTGAAGGTGACGAAGCCTTGATCTCGTCATTCTCCATTTGACCATCTACCTGCCCCCGCGCTCTGTCGGCGCATGTCTTCCCGACGCAACTTCCTGCTCTCCAGCGCTGCTTTTCTCACGGGCTGTCAGACCTTCCCTAGCGCTCAAACGCAACCCATGGCGGCGGGTGGGCCTTTCATGCTTGGCATTGATGTACTGGCCTCTCGTAACTTCGATCTGCTTCGCGGCAAGCGTGTCGGACTGATCACCAATCACACCAGCGTCACGGGTCGCGGTGAGCTGACACGCGTGGCCATGAAGCGCGGACTCGGTGGTGGATTGGTCGCGCTGTATGGCCCTGAGCACGGCATTGACGGCACGGTGGGTGCGGGGAAGCACATCTCCACCCAGCGTGATCCCGTCACCGGACTCACCGTGTATTCTCTCTACGGTCCCACGCGCAAACCGACGCCGCAGATGCTCGCACCGATTGATGTCATGGTGTTCGATCTTCAAGACATCGGCTGCCGCAGCTACACTTATATCAGCACCATGGTCGTGGCCATGGAGGCCTGTGCGGAGAATGGCAAAGACTTCATCGTGCTAGACCGCCCGAACCCTATGGGTGGCTGGCGCGTGGAAGGACCGCCACTGGAGCCACGCTGGAAGTCCTTTGTCAGCCAGATCCCCGTGCCCTATGTTCACGGCATGACCGCTGGCGAGCTGGCCATGATGACGGCAGCCCGTGGCTGGATCACGCGCGCGCCGCGACTCAATGTGGTGAAGATGCAGAGCTGGTCGCGGAACATGGTCTGGCAGGACACGGGGCTGCGCTGGTATCGCACCTCGCCGAACATTCCCCACGCCACATCGCCCTTATATTATGTCGCCACAGGCATCCTCGGCGGTGGCGCAGCTTTAGATATCGGCATCGGCACTGAGAATCCTTTTGGTTACGCCGGAGCCAGTGGGGTCAATCCCCAGGCCATGCTCGCTGCCTGCCAGCGCTATGGCATATCGGGTGTCTCCTTTGCACCCTATTCCAAAGGCGGCTTCGGTGGTGTGCGGCTCAGCATCGACCCACGCGCGCAGGCTGACCTCACTGCGCTGGACGTGCTCATGCTCGGCGACCTGAATCGGCTCAATGGCGGTCGCGTCATCGGGCGCATGGGCGGTGACAAATTAAATTTGTTTCACAAAGTTTATGGCAGCGAGTCGCTCTACAACAACCTACGACGCGGCGTGCCCGCCAGCAGCATCGTCAGCGGTTGGAGTGGTTTCACTCGCTCCTTCCGCAGCGACCGTCAGCGTCACTTGCTCTACGCTTAAATTCAGCTCATGCACCGCACTGCCATCCTGAACGTCGTCGGCCTCACGCCCCGCCTCATCGGCGAGCACACGCCGAAGATCCGCGCGTTCATGGAGAGGAATCGCAGCGCGCTGATCGAGCCCGTCGTGCCCGCCGTCACCTGCACCGCGCAGGCGACTTATGTCACTGGTAAGTTGCCGCGTGAGCACGGGGCCGTGGCCAACGGCTGGTATGACCGCGACTACGCCGAGCATCGTTTCTGGAAGCAGCCCGAGCAGCTCGTGCAGGGTGAGAAACTCTGGGACATGCTGCGCAAACACGACCCCGAGTTTACCTGCGCCAAGGTCTTCTGGTGGTACAACATGTACTCCAGCGCCGACTACACCGTCACGCCGCGCCCATTGTATCTAAGCGATGGCAGCAAGGTCTTCGATGTCCACACCCAGCCCATGGGCATGAGGGATCGCCTGAAGCGTGATCTCGGGCCATTTCCCTTCATGAACTTTTGGGGTCCCGCCTCAGGCATCGAGTCCAGCAAATGGATCGCCGCCAGCGCGAAGTGGATCGAGGAGAAGCACTGGCCCACGCTCAGCCTCGTCTATCTCCCGCATCTCGATTACAACCTCCAACGTGTCGGCTTGCAGATGGATCTGATCCGCGACGATTTAAAGCAGATCGACGATGTCGCAGGTGACCTCATCAGCTTCTACGAGAAGCGACAAATCAAAGTCGTGCTGCTCTCTGAATACGGCATCACCGACGTGGATCGCCCCGTGCATCTGAACCGCATCTTCCGTGAGAAAGGCTGGCTCTCCATCAAAGATGAAGTCGGCCTAGAGACACTCGATCTCGGTAGTTCGCGTGCCTTTGCTATCGCCGATCACCAGCTCGCGCATGTCTATGTGAATGATCCCGCGATCCTCGAAGAAGTCCGCACCGTGCTGGCGGCGACTCCCGGCGTGCAGCAAGTGCTCGGCAAGGTGGAGAAGCACTACGCCGGGCTCAATCATGCCCGCAGTGGTGATCTCATCGCCATCGCCGATGCGCGCAGTTGGTTCACTTATTACTACTGGCAGGACGATGCCAAAGCGCCCGACTTTGCGCGCTGCGTGGACATCCACCGCAAGTGCGGCTACGACCCCGTCGAGCTATTCCTCGATCCCGCTCTGAAGTTCCCCAAGCTCAAGCTCGGCCTCACACTCGCCAAGAAAAAGCTCGGCTTCCGCTACCTCATGGATGTCATCCCGCTCGATGCCAACCTAGTCAAAGGCAGCCACGGCCGTGTCCCCGAAGACACCCAAGACTGGCCCGTCCTCATCGGTGACTTCAAAAGTCTCCCCACCAGCGCAGCCATCCGAGCTGAACAAGTCTGCGGTCATTTAGCAGACCTCTGTTCACGGGTATAAGATGTCACCTGTCTTCACTAGGGCACTGTTTTAGAATGCAAAGTTTGTATGTGACCGATGCGTCAGGAGACCTGGAAGCTTGTCTGCGAACGAGTTTCTATCTCGCACATGAGGAGGCCACAGACACGATCAGACGGTCTTTTTAGCCTTTTTGGCGGGCGCTTTCTTGGCGGGAGTTGCAG
>JBEBGU010000302.1:0-5571 GCA_040081325.1 Prosthecobacter sp. | reverse complement strand
GGTGCTCCGCATTGATGTGAACAGCCGCGAGTATCACGGCGCGTATGGCATTCCTACCGACAATCCATTCGCTGATGGTGTGGATGCTTTGCCGCAAATCTACGCTTACGGAATCCGCAATCCATGGGGCCTGCACTTCGACGATCAAGGTCACTTCTGGCTGGCTGATGTGGGGCAGGATCTCTGGGAGGAGATCAACTGGATAACCAAAGGTGGTAACTACGGCTGGAGCTTCCGTGAGGGTGCGCGCCAGTTTCCTCTGCGTACCGATGCTGTGCCTGAAGGTGCAAAGCTGATCGACCCCATCTTTGAATACAATCATGGTGAAGGACTCAGCATCACCGGTGGCATCATCTACAAAGGCAATTCGCTACCCGAACACGCCGGCAGCTACATCTACGGTGACTTCGTCATCGGCAAAGTCTGGGCGCTGCGCGTGAACAACGACGGCAAGGTGGAGAACAACACGCTGCTCTACACCAGCCCCCAGACACCTGCGGACAACCCGAAAAAGAAGCCCAGTGTCTTGGTCAAGCCCACCGCCTTCTGTGCAAATGCCGCTGGTGAGATGCTCGTGCTCGACTGGAATGGCGCGATCTATCGGATCGATAAGTGAGGCCTGACGAGGGAGGACTCACTTGGCCTTCGGCTTCGGTGGTGGTGGCAGGTAGTCCACCGCCACAGGTTTGAAGTCCTTCAACTCGGGCAATGTCGTCTGCACGCCATCAGCAGGCACTTCGAGTTTCGCCGTCCAGACGATGGAGTTGAGGATGCAGCGGCGGAGATCTTCGTTGGTCCAGTTTTTGTAAAAGTGCGGCATCACGATGCCGAAGCCACGCCCGCCATCGGGGCGCTCGACACACCAAGCGACGGTTTCACGCTTGGGTGCCTCGGGTGGAAGCATGGACGTTGCGATAGCGGTCACATTCGGAGCGAGCTTGTTCTCGCCTTTGCCGAAGTAGTTGTTGATGTACGGCTCATCATGCAGCGTGAACTCCTTCCAACCGTGTGCGATGGGATGCTGCGCTGCTGCTGGCGTGATGGTGGCCGCGTTGAAGATGCGCGCAAAAGACTCGTGATGCGGGCAGGAGCGATTGGCGAAGTAGCCACCGAGCCAGCGCAGCAGCGGATGATCGCCTTCCGGCGTGACATCCTCGCCCAGCAGCCCGGTGGCGTAATGCACGCAGACGATGCCGCAGCCGCGCTGCATCATCACATCGAGATCGGCGAGGTTTTGTTGCGGATTGGGGAAGCGCCCGGCTGGGAAGGTGTCGCCAATGAACACGACCGTCGCTGCGGCATCACGCAGGATCTTGTCCGGCCACTCATAGACGACATCGGCCTTCATGCCGGGCACGTTGATCATGTTTTCGACACAATGTTTCATCACTCGCCCACCTGCCGCGACCTCATGTGAGCCGGGCGGATGTTTGCTGGGACCGACGATGATGAGCACTCGCGCTGGATCAGAGGCGAAGGCGAAGGCGGTGAAGAGTAGGAGGCAGAGGCTGTTGAGGAATTTCATGGGGAAGGAGTCTGCCACTACGCCGTTCATTTCACCTCACGCACCATGCGGATGTCGATCTCGCGCTCCACATATTTCCACTCCTCAGTCGTGCGCAGCTCAGCGACCATATCTTCGAAAGCGGTGGAGTCTGCTTTGGTGTAGTCAAACAGTGTGATGAAATCGAAGGGCTGCGGCTCGGCGAGATCGCGGCAATGATGAAGGCGACGTGCGATCGCTGGCAGATACTTCATGCCGATCTTCACATGATGGGAGCTTTCCTCGAAAATGGCACGTCGCTCGTCTTGCGTCAGCGCCCACCACTTGGCGCTCTTCCGAATCGGGATCAGCGCGGCATGAGTGGCCTCAGGGCGTCCGATGGAGACCTGCTTGGCAGCGAGTTGTTCCTTCTCAGTGCGCGTGATGTAGCGTTCGTTGCTGGTGACGCCGCTCAGCTTCCACAGCGCACCATCGGGCAGTTCCTGAACATCACCGATGACGATGTCCAGCCGCTTCACGGTCGGCAATTGTTCTCCGATCACAGTCTTGCGCGCGATCACCTGCCACGCGCCTGAATCGCCGCCAACGAATGTGAAGAGGCGTGGATTTACAAAAGTGTACATAGGCTTTTCCTTCGCATGGAGTGAGTGTTGCAGACCAGCACTGGCGGCGGCCGCAAGGCCAGCTATTCGACACAAAAAGTGCCTTCGATCAAGGGCACGCTTTGCTGGGATGGATTCGATGGTTTTGAAGTCAGCTCGGTCTCGCATTCGGATAGCAATAGCTGGCCGGAATACCAATGGCAAATGTTACCCCCGCAGCGCACTGATTAGCTCAGGCCACTTCGCGGGAATATTGTGGGCCGCTTGACCTCTTAATGTGTATGCAGCTCTTCCTCCATTCCATCATGTTCACGCTTGCTCTGACCTCATGCAGCGCCGCACAGCCGATCGAGGCTGGTAAGGTCGTGTGGGGCCGCGAATTGGAAGCGGCATTGGCTACGAGTAAGGCAAGCGGAAAGCCCGTTTTTGCCCTGTTTCAGGAGATTCCAGGCTGTGCGGGCTGCCAGCAGTTTGGGCGGGAGGTGTTGTCGAATCCGCTGCTGGTTGAGGCGATTGAGGCAGAGTTCACGCCGCTGCTGATTCATAACAACAAAGGCGGCAAGGACGCAGAGGTTCTGAAGCGTTTCGGTGAACCAGCGTGGAACTACCAAGTCGTGCGTTTTCTCAATGCGGAGGCGCAGGACATCATCCCGCGCAAAGATCAGGTCTGGGACACAGGCGGCATTGCCGAGCGTATGATCGCCACCCTCGAGAAGGCAAAACGCCCCGTGCCGGCCTACCTCCGAATTCTAGCCACCGAACACTCGTCCGGTTTGAAGCAGGCCGTTTTCTCCATGTTTTGCTTCTGGACCGGCGAAATGGCTCTCGGCCAGCTCGACGGCGTGGTGACCACTGAGGCAGGCTTCATGGGCGGACGCGAAGTCGTGCTCGTGCACTACGATCCGGCCGTCATTTCACTCCCTCAACTCACCGCCGCCGCAGAAAAAGCCGACTGCCAGCCCATGCAGTCCAACGAAGCCTATCGTCCAGCCCCAGCCGACGATCAAAAGAAGCAGCAAAGCGGCACCGCCCTGGCGAAACTGTCCCTATCACCCGCTCAGGCCACCAAAGTGAACGCCTGGCTGCGTGTCGATACCGGAAAGGCCCTGAGCTTCCTCACGCCCTCGCAAAAAGCA
The DNA here is from genome assembly GCA_040081325.1 of Prosthecobacter sp. Taxonomy (GTDB): domain Bacteria; phylum Verrucomicrobiota; class Verrucomicrobiia; order Verrucomicrobiales; family Verrucomicrobiaceae; genus Prosthecobacter. The sequence goes on along the minus strand of JBEBGU010000302.1, from coordinate 2,329 downwards.
CGGCTGAGGTGATTTACAGCGTTTTGGCGGCTCGACTCAGGTCAAATCATTTTTACCATTGACCCGACAGGCGCTTCTCGGGCACGGGCGGCAGATCGCTTTCGTTGAGGATGTAGTGCGAGGTGTCGTTGAAGAGAGTCAGCCGAAAGCAGGTGGGGCCGCGCACATCCACGATATTCAAGGCGCAGGGCGACTGATCGAGGTTGTCACGATAGCGTCGGGGATCGAAGCCGAGCATCGAACTGATCACCAGCCGGATCGTCGCTTTATGAGAAACGATGGCCACATGCTCACCACGATGAGCAGCGTAAATGTCCATCAGCGGCGGTAGCGCACGGGCGGTCACGGCGAGACCGGATTCACCTCCGGCGGGAGCAAAGGTGTAGGGATCTTCATCCCATGCGGCGACTTCCTCTGGATAGGCCTTGAGAACTTCCGCTCGCGTCATGCCCTCCCATCGTCCGTGCGAGATTTCACGCAATCCATCGCGTGGCTGAACCTCCAGGCGATGTGGAGCGGCTAAAATGGAGGCCGTTTCCATGGTTCGATCCAGAGGGGAGGCGTAAATCGCGCTCAGTTTGACCGACTTGAGTCGTGCAGCCAATGCGGCGGCCTGTCTGCGGCCTTCATCCGACAGAGCTACGTTTGTGGCGCCGGCAAAGCGGTCTTCAGCGGTGAGCATGGTGGCTCCGTGACGGATGAGATAGAGTCGTGTGACGGTGGGCATGGTGAGGGCGGGATCAGGCGTTCATGAGATGATGGGGGAGTGCTGTAAGCACACCCGCTAAAAAGCAGAGGATGGCCACTCGCAGAATACGGATCTTCTTTTCGAGGATGCGGGCCGTGTAGAAATTGAGGACGCTGTATTCCTCATCCAGCAGCCCACCGGAAGCCGTCGCTCCGAAGCGATCTCGGTATTCGCAAGGCCCTGAACAACCTGCGATGTCACCCCAGAAAACACTGCCGGTGCCGCTACGTGCTGGAAGTCGAGGCAGCACGACCAGCGTGGCGAGTAAGAGTGCCACGCCGAGGCTGGACGCTGATGCAAAGTAGAGAATGCGTGCGCCCAGACCATCCGGGAACTTCATCAGCAGGAACGACGCTGCGGCCACACTGCCCGCGATGAAGATGCTGGCTTTGGTGTCGGTGACCTGGATGTAGTAATTCAGCACATCGTTCACACCTTTGGCCATGCTCGTGAGTGAGCCGTCCGAATCGGGCGGCAGGGTGCGTGGTGCTGGAGTTACGCCCGTCGAAACGGGTGGTCGCCTGAAGACACTGGGCATGAGAAAACGAATCATGACGCGCAGCATGTTGCTTCACGCTCCAGGAATCAAGGTGCTGGCTTTGAAATGAGTTCGCTGCTAGCAGGCGCGTCATGTCCGCCGGTATTTTCAAAGCCGGGCGGATTTTTGCCCCCGTGAAACTCGATGCGTGATTTCACTCCCTGTCCCCAGGCGGTGCGGATGAGCTTCAATCCTTTGATCTTGTCTTCCGCACGCACGCCGACTCCGGATCGGTAGATGGCACAGTCTTCGACGACGACACGCGCATCACCACGCCCGCCGGGACCACGCGCACGAATGGCGATCTCGTTGTCATCAAAGATGCAGTGACTCACTAGCGCCTCGATGTGTTCCTTCAAATTGAGCGCAGCACGATTCTGAATCTGTGAGGGCTGACTCCAGCCGTGCATGTGGCAGTGGCGAATGATGAGCTTGTTGCGTTCGCCATCCGGCATCGTTTTGGAATCAAAGGCGTTCTCGCCGGGACTCTGCCCCGTTTTGAATCCGGGCGACTCCATCTCCAGCGGGCCGGACCAGAGATGGCAGCCTTCAATGGTGAGGCTGCCTCGCGATTTTCGATCGGGATCGAACTGAATGCAGTCGCCTGAGGTGTGGGAGATGTCGCAGTTGCGGATCGTCACATCGCCCCAGCGACCGGTGATGCCGTGTGCGTCGTTCTGTGCTTCATAGGTGCCGTTTAGCAGGTGATGGATGCGGCAGTTCTCGATGAGTATCCGCGTGCCGAACACGCCGACACCGTTGCCAGTGCTGTTGAAGATCTCGCAATTTCTCAAAGTGACGTCGTCTGAGGTGATCTTGACGATGTTGCCGCCCTTACCCTGTGCATCGACGCGGAAGTTTTCATACACGCCCGGCTTCGTGATTTCGAGTCGGCTGACTGGCTTCGGATTCTCAAGCGTGCCGACTTTGCCAGAGGTTCCAGCGAGCGGCGCTGCCTGGGCCAGAGAAAGAGTCAGGGAAAGCGTGAGGAAGATTTTCATGTCGGTTCCTTCAACGAAGCGCCTAGCCACGACGTTGCCGGA
>JBEBGU010000013.1:0-20150 GCA_040081325.1 Prosthecobacter sp. | reverse complement strand
GGTGAAGCGGCAGAACATGAAAAAGTAGCCGTGAGAAAGCTCGTGTGACGTCGTTTCAGCGCGTCCATGCGTTGCCTCGCCCTTCTCTTCGCTCTTTGCCCTCTGCTCTCCGCTTACACGAAGCCCAACGTCCTGCTGATCATGGCGGACGATCTGCGGGACTTTGGCGGGGCGTTCACGAAGGAGGTCGTGAAGACGCCGAACCTCGACCGGCTGCGGGCTCGCGGCACGACGTTTGAGCGGGCGTATGTGCAGTATCCCGTGTGCAACCCGAGCCGCAGCAGCATGATGGCTGGACTGCGGGCGGAGCAGACGAGCATCGTGGGCAATGACATTCCTTTGCGACAAAAGATGCCGGAGGTCGTGACGCTGCCGCAACTCTGCAAAGACGCCGGTTGGCAATCGCATGCGTTTGGAAAGCTCTTCCATCTCGGCGGCGGCAAGAATGCAGAAGCGAAGCAGCGCTGGATGGACGCTGGCAGCTCCTGGCACACGGCGCAGGCTTTTGAAGCGACGAAGGCAGGCCGCAAGATGCTCGAAGGGCGTGATGTGACCGGCGGAGCGCTGAAATGGTGCCAATGGGGCGCGGCGGATGGCACGGATGACGATCAGCCGGATGGTCAGATCGCCGCCGCCACGGTGGCGATGATCGAGAAGCTCGGCGACACGCCGTGGTTCATCGGCTGCGGCTTTATGAAGCCGCATGATCCCTTCATCGCGCCGAAGAAATACTTCGATCTCTATCCCGCCGACTTGCTGAAGCCCTGGAGCGATCCCGCTGACATGACGCCCGTGCGGAAGGACAGCGTTGGCTTTGGCGACTACGGCACCGCTTTTGGCAAATTCACCGAGCAGGAGTGGCGGGAGTTGTTTCGCGCTTACTGCGCAGGCACGAGCTTCATGGATGCGCAGCTCGGCCGCGTGCTGGATGCGCTCGATAAGCATCAGCTCTGGGAAAAGACCCTCGTCATCTTCGTCGGCGATCACGGCTACCACACGGGCGAGCGCCAGTGGTGGAACAAAAACACGCTGTTTGAGCGCAGTTGCCGTGCGCCGCTCATCATCGCCGCGCCGGGCCTGAAAGGCGGCCAGACGACGCGCTCGCTCGCCGAGTTCGTCGATGTGTATCCGACGGTCGCCGACTTCTGCGGCCTGAAAATTCCCCACACGGCCGCCGGAGCTAGTTTGCGTCCCGTTTTGGCCGATCCCACCGCCAGCATCAAAGACGCCGCCTTCACGCTCGTCACGCGTGGCGACAAACTTTACGGTCAAAGCATCCGCACCGCCCGCTGGCGCTTCACCCGCTGGAGCGATGGTCCCACCGAACTCTACGATCACGAAACCGATCCCGAGGAGCTTCACGATGTCTCCGCGCAGCATGCCGATGTCATCGCGGAACTCACGACGCGGATTATGAAGCTGCCTCCTGTCTCAAAGTAGAGTTGGATGGTTGAAACTGGAAAAGTTCGCACTTTTTCCGGCAAATGAGCGCATGGCTGGCGACGACTAGGTTGTAAGCCACCCATGTCCCCGCCATCCGCACGTCGCAAAACCAGTTTCCCGCCGGGACGACTGAGATGAAGTGATCAACGGCCACCGCGCCGGACAACCACGACGCCGAGCGCATTCGCGAGCCGCTGCCGAGGCGCTTGCAGGAACTCCGGGAAGCGTTTTTGGCAGCAAATACGGCCTCGCTCGTGAAAGTGGAGACGTCCATGCCGTGTCAGATTCTCTGTCACCTTTTCCCCTCCAAAACGTCATGGACCTGTGGCACCCTTGCCCGTGACGATGTCCTCCACCCCGCAACCCAATTTCCACGCAGCTCCGTTTCACACCACGCTTTGGACACGCGTTTGCTTGGCAAAGGCGGACTCTGAGGAAGGGTGCAAGGCACTGGCGGACCTTTGCGATGCCTATTATGAGCCAGTCGTCGCTTATCTCCGTAGGGTGTTTCGGGAGGTGGAGCGGCGCGGGAGACGAGTCATGCGTTCTTAGCGGAGATGCTTGGAGGCAGCACGATCAACACGGCGGAGCGTGGGCGTGGGCGTTTTCGGTCGCATCTGCTCGGTGCGGTGAAGCACTTCGTTGCGCATGGGGTCAAATCGGTGCCCCTCACGCTGGCGATGCGCTGCGGACGCGCAAGCCACAGCTGCCATGCGCTTTCCGCCCTCCAAACCAAGTAAAATCATCTGTCATGTCTGTCTCTAAGTGTCATGAAGTGTGCAAATATCTTGAATTACCACCCAATGTAGCTGCACCTCACGCTTCACTGATACCGCTTAGTGTGGCAAAGCTGACCTTTTTCATCATCGTGATGAACTCACTCATGTAGGCGGTGGCGGATAGTGCGCTCGTGGTGGCGGCATACAGGCAGGCGGTGACGCCTTGTTTACGCACGCGGCGGCTTTCGACGTAGCCTTTTTCCAGATAGGGCTGCACGGCCCAGGCGGGCATGGCAGCGATGCCGCGATGGCTGGCGACGAGCTGCAAGATGGCAACGGTGAGCGTGGTGGTGCGCCGCGTGGGGTTCACGCCGGCGGGTCCGAGCACTTCCCGAATGATGTCGATGCGATCATCGGGGATCGGATAAGTGATAAGCGTTTCTTTGGTAAAGTCGGCTGCGGTTAGATGGGTTTTCCGGGTGAGCGGATGCTGCCGCGCGAGCAGGGCAAGAACTTCGTAGCGAAAGAGGGGATGAAAGACGATGTCTTTCCTCGGCTGGGCTTTGGAGACGATGACGAGGTCGGCCTTGTCCTCCGCCAGCAGGCCGATGGGATCAGGCTGAAAGCCGGAGACGAGATCCATCTCTACTTCGGGCCAGCCGTCGCGGAAGGCATCCATCGCGGGCATGAGCCAGTCGAAACAGGAATGGCATTCCACGGCGATGCGGAGCTGACCTGCTTTGCCTTCGGCAATGCGGGCTACGTCACGCTCGCTCTGCCGCAGCAGTTTTACCACTTCGTGGGCGGTGACCAGCAGGCGCTCGCCAGCGGGGCTGAGGCGCAAGGGATTGCTTTTTCGCTCGAACAATGGAACACCAAGGTGCTGCTCGATGCTTTTCACCTGATGCGAGAGCGCGGGCTGTGAGAGATGCAGGCGGCGGCCTGCTTTGGAGAGGTTCCCCGTCTCGGCGAGGGCAATGAGGGCATGGAGATGGCGGATTTCGATCATGTGAGCATCATCAATGATTTTGATGATGATCCACAAAACTCTCTGGATTGCGAATGTCAAAACCGGAGATAGTTAATACGTCGTATGAGCGACAAAAACATCCACACACACAATCTTGGCTATCCCCGCATCGGCGAGCGCCGCGAACTGAAAAAAGCCACTGAGACCTTCTGGCATGGCAAACTCTCAGAGGAGGAGCTGGAGGCTACGGGCCGAAAGCTGCGCCGGGAAAACTGGGAAAAGCAGCGCAAGGCGGGCATCAGCCTTATCCCGTGCAATGACTTCTCCTTCTACGATCAGATGCTCGATTTCTCCTGCCTGATCGGCAATGTGCCGCCGCGCTTCGGCTGGCAGGGAGACAACATCGGACTGGACACGCTGTTCCTCATGGCGCGTGGTTCGCGTGGTGAAGGCCTGGAGAAATGCGACCATGGCTGCGGCGGTCACAGCGAGGTCTTTGCCTGTGAGATGACGAAGTGGTTCGACACGAACTACCACTACATCGTGCCGGAGTTCCGCGCGGACACGCAGTTCCAGCTCGTGGGCACGAAGGTGTTCCGCGAGTTCGAGGAGGCGAAGGAGCTGGGTTTCATCGCGAAGCCCGTGCTGCCCGGCCCGGTCACTTATCTTTCACTCGGCAAGGCGCAGGACTCACAGCACCCGGACTTCGACCGCTGGAGCTTGCTTGATGGTCTGGTGTCCGTGTATGAGCAGATTTTGCAGCGTCTCGCCGCTCAGGGTGCGGATTGGGTGCAGATTGATGAGCCGATCTTCGGGCTCGATCTCACACAACCGCAAAAGGATGCCATGCTGGATGCGTGGAGCCGCCTTGCGAAGGCAGCGCCGAGCTTGAAGATCATCGTCGCAAGCTACTTCGGCCCGTTGCAGGATAATTTGCCGCTTTTCTTTAACCTGCCTGCTCAGGTGTTTCATTCTGACTTTGTGCGCGGGGCGGGGGACTTCGATGCAGCACTCGATGCCGTGCCTGCGGGCAAAATCCTCTCTCTCGGCGTAGTCGAGGGCCGCAATATCTGGAAGAACGACTTCGCCAAATCACTCGCGCTGCTGAATTCGGCCAAGGAAAAACTCGGCCTGGATCGTCTGTGGGTTGCGCCATCGTGCTCGCTCATGCATTCCCCCGTCACGCTCGCCACCGAGCCTGCGCTGGATGCACAGATCGAGAACTGGCTGGCCTTTGCCGATGAAAAAATCGCTGAGGTCGTCACGCTCAGTCAGCTCCTGCGCGGCACGGCCCGCAGCGGTGCACTGGAGGCGAATCAAGACGCTATCCGCAGCCGCGCGACCAGTCCACGCACCCACAATCCTGATGTCAGAGCACGTCTGGCATTGATCACGGATGACGCCGCTCGCCGCCGCTCCGTCTTTCCCCAGCGGCAGGCAGTGCAACAAGCGCGGCTGAAGCTGCCGGAGTATCCCACCACGACGATCGGCTCTTTCCCACAGACAAAGGAAGTGCGCCAGATGCGCTCGAAGTGGAAACGGGGCGAGCTGACGACCGCCGAATATGAGGTCTATTTAGAAAACGAAACTCGTGCCTGCGTGGCATGGCAGGACGAAATCGGCATCGACATGCCCGTGCATGGCGAGTTTGAGCGCAATGACATGGTGGAGCACTTCGGCGAGCATCTGGACGGCTTCCTATTCACCGCGAATGGCTGGGTGCAGAGCTACGGCACGCGCTGCGTGAAGCCACCGGTCATCTTTGGTGATGTCAGCCGCCCCGAGCCCATGACCGTGCGCTGGTCAACGTTCGCACAATCGCTGACGCAGCGCCCGATGAAGGGCATGCTCACCGGCCCCGTGACGATCCTGCAATGGAGCTTTGTGCGCGACGATCAGCCGCGCTCCGAGACCACGCGGCAGATAGCGCTCGCCATCCGCGATGAAGTGGTGGACCTCGAAACCGCAGGCATCGCCGCCATCCAGATCGACGAACCAGCCATCCGCGAAGGCCTGCCGCTGCGCCGCAGCGATTGGGCCCACTACCTCGACTGGGCCGTCACCGCCTTCCGGCTCAGCGCCAGCGGCGTGCGGGATGACACGCAGATCCACACGCACATGTGCTACTCCGAGTTCAATGACATCATCGCCGCCATCGCGGACATGGATGCCGATGTCATCACCATCGAGACCTCGCGGTCAAACATGGAGCTGCTCGGTGCCTTCGTGGACTTCAAATATCCCAATGAGATCGGCCCCGGCGTCTATGACATCCACTCCCCACGCGTGCCCAGCGTGGAGGAAATGGAAAACCTCATGCGCAAGGCCGAGGCCGTCATCCCGCGTCGCAATCTGTGGGTGAATCCCGATTGCGGTCTGAAAACACGCGGCTGGGCGGAGGTGAAAACCTCCCTCCTCCACATGGTGCAGACCGCGAAAAACCTCCGTGCCGCGCAGTCCGAGAAGGCCCCCAAGTAACCTCCGCCAGCTCCGGCTAGCGCGGCCCCTCTCGCCGCGCTGGCCATTCCTTTTGATCATCATGTCTGTCACCACACCGCTGCTCGATTACCTCGCCCGCACCCCGCCGGAAAAGCTGAATAACGCCACCATTGCCTATCTCGCGAACCTCACCGAGACGGCCAGGGTCTCTCCCACCATCGCACGCTCCATCGTCGAAGAGCTGGCAGACCAGCGCCGTCATCTGAAGCTCATCGCCAGCGAGAATTACTGCTCGCTCGCCACGCAGCTCACCATGGGGAATCTCCTCACCGACAAGTATGCGGAAGGGTATGTTTTCTCCCGCTTCTATGCTGGCTGCGACAATGTGGACCACATTGAAGCCGAAGCCTGCGAGCTGGCGAAGAAACTCTTTGGCGTGGAGCACGCCTATGTGCAGCCGCACAGCGGAGCCGATGCCAATATGGTCGCCTACTGGGCCATTCTCAGCGCCCGCGTCGTCACACCCGCGCTCGCTGCCCTGGGGGAGACCAATCCCGCCAAGCTCAGCGTCGAAGACTGGAACAAAGTCCGAGCCATCACAGGGAACCAGCGCCTGCTCGGTCTGGACTATTATTCCGGCGGCCATCTCACCCACGGCTATCGGCACAATCTCTCCGCGCAGATGTTCGAGGCGCACGCCTATCAAGTCGATAAGCAGACTGGACTGCTGGACTACGATGCCATCGAGCAGCAAGCGCTCGCGCTCAAGCCCCTCATACTCCTCGCCGGATACAGCGCCTATCCGCGCAAGGTCAACTTCCGCCGCATGAGGGAGATCGCCGACAAAGCGGGCTCCGTCTTCATGGTGGACATGGCCCACTTCGCCGGACTCGTCGCAGGCAAGGTCTTTACGGGCGACTTCGATCCCTGCGCCCACGCACAAGTCGTCACCACCACCACGCATAAGACCCTGCGCGGGCCGCGTGGCGGCGCTGTTTTCTGCACCAAGGAGTTCGCTGAGTTCGTGGACAAAGGTTGCCCCATGGTCCTCGGCGGGCCTCTGCCGCACGTCATGGCCGCCAAAGCCATCGCCTTCACCGAAGCTAGCCAACCGGAGTTCCAGACCTACGCGCAGAACATCGTCAGAAACGCCGCCGCTCTCGCTGATGCCTGCATCACGGAAGGCCTCACCGTTCCCACCCACGGCACAGACAATCACCTGCTTCTCATCGACGTGCGCAGCTTCGGCCTCAATGGACGTCAGGCAGAGGGAGCCCTGCGCCGGGCAGGCTTCACCCTCAACCGAAACTCACTCCCCTTTGACCCCAACGGCCCTTGGTATACCAGCGGCCTTCGCATCGGCACGCCAGCCGTCACTACCCTAGGCATGGGCTTGGCAGAAATGAAAGAAATCGCCGCCGTGGTGAAACTAATCCTAGCCAAGACCCAACCCGAGATCGTCAAAAAGACGGGTGAACCGGACATTCATAGCAAGGCCAAGTTCACCATCCAACCCGACACCGAACAAGAAGCCCGCTCCCGCATCGACGCGCTGCTTTCACGCTTCCCCGTCTATCCTGAGCTGGACCTCACCGCGCTGTCCACCTTCACCGCCTGAAGCCATGCACATCACCGACATCCTCTCCGCCGCCCGTGGCACAACCGCGTTTTCGTTTGAGTTCTTCCCGCCGCGCAGCCCTGCGGCGGTGAAGACGCTGCAAAGCACGATCGATCAGCTCGCCCCGCTACGCCCCGCCTTCGCCAGCATCACCTACGGCGCAGGCGGCAGCACGCGCGAACTCACGCAGGGACTCGTCACTGAGTTCACCCAAAGCGATGTCTATGATCCCATCCCCCACCTTACCTGCGTGGGCCATAGCGAGGCCGAGATCATGGCCCTGCTCACCCACTATGCGGCCGCCGGAGTCAGCAACATCCTGGCTCTGCGCGGCGATCTGCCCGCAGGCCAGACAGACACCGCTGGCGTCTTCGCCCATGCCGCCGACCTCGTGCGCTACATCAAAAACTTCAACGAACGCGGCCTGCATCCGCATCCCAAAGGCTTTGGCGTCGGCGTGGCCTGCTTTCCTGAAGGCCATCCCGCTACACCGAACCGGATGCTCGAAATGGATCATCTCAAAGCCAAGGTCGATGCCGGAGCCGACTGGCTCTGCACCCAGGCTTTCTTCGATAACCACGCCTTTCACGACTACCGCGCCCGCTGTGACTTAGCTGGCATCACCGCTCCCATCCTCGCTGGCATCCTGCCACTGACCACCGCCTCAGGCATGAAACGCATGGCCGAACTAGCCGGAGGTATGCGCTATCCAGCACGCCTCATCCGCGCACTCAACCGTGACAGTGACGACGACGCATCCTTCCGCCGCATCGCCCTCCACCACGCCACCGAACAGTGCGCCAACCTCCTCGACCACGAAGTCGCCGGCATCCACCTCTATACCTTAAACCAAGCAGCCCCCGTGCTGGAGATCCATGCACGCTTGGGGTTTGGATGAGTAAACCTTCATGCCTCCCGCTTTCGACAACCACGACGCCCACAACTACGCCGAGCGCATCCGCGCACGGCTACCGCGCCGACTTCAAGAGCTGCGGGAAGCGGCGCACTTGAGCATGTATGCGCTATGGCAAAAGTGTGGCGTGTCTCGGGACACCATTAGCCGCATCGAAGCGGGTGAAACCATCCCCGGTGTGCATGTTCTCGCACGGCTGGCCTGGGGCGTGGAGAAGACGATCACGGACTTCTTTAGCGGCATCGAAGATGAGTAGATACGATTGGCAATCGAATCGGATTGGGAAGGGCTTCGACTGCCAGTCGAAGCTACGGCGGGTTGCGTCCTGAATGTCGGACTAACCGCCCTCGCGGGTTCTGTGCTCCAATCACGGCCATACCACCCGACGCCCTCGATGAACCCTTTCTCCCGCCCAAATCGCCCCATTTTCCCTCCAGGGACCGCTTTCCGGCCCGGAATGGCGCTTTTCCGCCGGAAAACAGCCGCCCCATTTCCTCCGGGGTGCTCCATGGACGCCTCGGGGTGGCTATTCCGCCGCTCGGGATGGCCCATGAGCGGCGCGGGGTGCTCCATGGCCCGCTCATGGACGCAGGTCTGCCAGCCGTGGTGCTCCAGCCTCGGCGCGGGGTGGCCCAACCGCCGCTCGGGGCGGCTCCCCATTTCTCGGAGGGAACACCCCGGCGCACTCGTGGAAGACCCCGCCGCGAGCATGGCGCACCCCGACAGTGCCAGTGAGAACCCCGCCACCGCGAGTGGATACCCCAAAACGAACTTCGCCCAACCCCAAACCGCCAAGCCATGAACTGGGATACAGGAACCTGGGACAGCGGCACTTGGGACCAGCCGTCCGACTACTTTTCACCTCAACCCAAACTCAACAACCGCACCAAAATGAAACGCACCAACTACTACCCCAGCCGCATCGGCGACCAAGTGAACTGGCTCGACAACTACGCCGTGAAACTCCCCATCCACGGCCCCACGCTCGGCGTCATCGCAGGTGACATCACCGCCAGCGTGAACGACGCGAAATATGGCAACTACGTCCTCGGCACCTGGCTCAGCGCCGTGCGCAATTTCTCCCCCAGCACCACCGATGCCGTGGACGACGTGCTTACTGGCGCAGGCACCGTGGCGATGGTGCTACCCACCTTCACCGCACCCGCCCTGCCCGCAGGCGTTACCGCTGCGCTGCCCGGCACACTGACACGCATCTTTGCCCTCATCGCCAAGATGAAGCTCTCCTCCGCCATGACCGAAGCCATCGCCACCGACCTCGGCATTATTGGCTCCGAAGCGACGGAAAAAACCGTGCCGAAGTTCATCACCGAGATGCTGCAAGGCTCAGGCTGCCAGTGCGTGAAGCTCACGTTCTACAAATACAACCACATGGGCGTCTATATCGAAGGCCGTCGCGGCACCGGAGCCTGGGAGTTCCTCGCCATCGACACCGAAAGCCCCTACATCGACGAACGCCCCCTGCTCACCGCAGGCACGCCCGAAGTCCGCGAATACCGCATGCGCTTCTGGGACAAAGGCACCCCGAACGGCGACTGGACCGATGTGGTGAAAGTGACGGTGTCGCCATAAGCGACCAAGACGAGGAGATGGGGAGACGATGAGACAAGGAGACTGGCTCATCGCTCCCGCATCGCCCTCTGGAAATCTCCTCCTCTCCCAGTCTCCGAGTCTCATTGTCTTCTGAACCGCCATGCCATTCGATCCCACCAAACCCGCGAACAACTCGCCAGCCTCCAGCGCCGAGATGCGCAGCCAACTCACCTCGCTCAGCGCCGACATCCAGCAGCGAGCGACGATCAACGATCTCAACAACGCCATCGCGAATGCCTTGGCCCAAACGAGCAACAACAGCAACGGCGTCGGCACACTCGGCCAAGGTGCCGACGGCAGCTACAACCAGAGTCAGATGCAAGACCTCATCAACAAGGTGGATGAGCTGATCAATGCGCTGAGGCGGTAAGGTGGTTGAGGCCTCTGGACTCACTCTGAGCAGTCCAGAGGTCTGCACCACACTGGCGTTTTGGCCTGCGGCGGCTTCAAGCGCTGAAGCGCACGGCTCTTTTGCCGCATCAGACCAATATTTTGCCGGAACATCAGGATAGGCGCTGCGTTTCACGGTGGACCATGCGCTTGCTCGTCCTTTCACTCACTCTCGCCTTCTCCGTCCACGCAGCCGGGCAGAGGCCCAACATCGTCGTCATCGTCGCGGATGATCTCGGGTATGGGGATGTGACGTTTAACCCGCAGCATCCGAAGGAGATCGTGACGCCGAATCTCGATTCGCTGGCCAAAGCGGGGGTGATTTGTCGGCAGGGTTATGTGACGGGGCATGTGTGCTCGCCGACGCGGGCGGGGCTGATGCTCGGGCGCTATCAGCAGCGGCTCGGGCTCTACACGGGCGGAGAGGCGGGCAGCGGGGTGCCGATGAGTGAGAAGCTCTTTCCGCAGTATTTGAAGCCTGCGGGCTATGCGACGGGGCAGTTTGGCAAATGGCACTTGGGGCCCGATTTGGCGTGGAGTCCGGCCCTGCGCGGGTTTGATGAGGTATTTGGCTTTCTCGGTCGCGGGGCGCATGACTACTTCAAGCTCGATGACCCGAATGATCCGATCTATCGCGGCACGGAGGTGGTGAAGGAGACGGGTTACCTCACGGATCGACTCGGCGAGGAGACGGCGGCGTTCATCACGAAGCACAAGGCGGGGCCGTTTTTCGCGTATCTGGCCTTCAATGCCGTTCATGCGCCTTTGCAGGCACCGGAGGACGAGATCGCGAAGTTCAACACGGGCAACAAAGACCGCGATGCCCGTCTCGCGATGGGCAAGCGCATGGATGATGCCATCGGCAAAGTCATGACGGCGCTCAAGGATGGCGGTGTGTGGGAAAACACGCTCCTCTTCTTCATCAGCGACAACGGCGGCCCGCTCGCGCAAAGCGCCGACAACACGCCGCTGCGCGGTGGCAAGCACACCGACTACGAAGGCGGCATCCGCGTGCCGTTTCTCATCTGCTGGCCTGCGGCGCTGAAACCGGGCGAGTGGCAGTCGCTGGTGTCATCGCTGGACATTTTGCCCACGGCGCTCGCGGCGGCGGGAGTGAAAGTGGCTGCGACTTCAGTCGCAGGAGATTCGGCTAAAGCCGAAACCACTTTGGATGGCATCAACCTGCTGCCGCTGCTCAAAGGCGAAACCCAGCCTCAATCGCGTGACTTCTTCTGGTGCTCCGGCAGCGACGAGGGCTGGTGGGCGGTGCGTTCGGGCGATTGGAAGCTCGTGGGCGAGAAGGACAAGCTGGGTCTGTTTGATCTGAGCAAGGACGTGTCGGAGGCCAACGACCTCGCCAAGCAAATGCCGGAGAAGGTGGCCGAACTGACGAAGCTGCACGACGCCTGGCTCGCGGAAATGGCGAAGCCCGTCAAAGCCGGTGAGAAGCGCTACAACATGGCTGTGCCCGCCGCGAAGAAGCCGAAGAAGATGACCAAGGAAGAAAAGAAGAAGGCCCGTGACATGGAAAGAGCCAAGAAACGTCAGCCCGCCACGCCCGAAACTCCCGAAGCACCCAAACCATGAAAACACTCCTCGTTCTCCTCGCCCTTTGCTCTTCGCTTTGCGCGGCCACAAAGCCGAACATCGTCATCTTTTACCTCGATGACATGGGCTGGGCGCAACCGGGGGCTTACGGTGGCAAATTGGCACCGACGCCGAACATGGATCGGCTCGCGACGGATGGCGTGCGCTTTACCAATGGCTACTCGAGCGGCTGCGTGTGCTCGCCGGGTCGCGTGGGGCTGATGACGGGGCGTTATCAGGCGCGGACTGGTCATGACGCGAATCCAACGCGGGAAGGTCGCGAGCTGCTTTTGAGCGAAAAGACGATGGCGCAGCATTTGAAGCCTGCGGGCTACACCACGGGCATCGTGGGCAAATGGCATCTCGGCGACACCGCGCCGGAGTTCATGCCGCTGGCGCGTGGCTTTGATTTCGCGATGGGAACGGTCGGAAACCTCGGCGAAGGCAAAGGTCCGTCGTTTTATCGCGGCAGCGAGCTGCTCCAAGAGCTCGAAGGCGCTCCGGTGACCTCGCCCGTGTATGCGAAGGAGGCCTGCGGCTTCATCGACGCGAACAAGGACAAGCCGTTCTTCCTGTATCTGTCGTTCAATGCCGTGCATTCGCCCATCGTGGCCTCGCCGCCGTGGCTGGAGAAGTTCAAGCACCTCGACAAACGCCAGCAAGCCTACGCCGCACTCATCGGCGAGGCCGATGAAGCCATCGGCACGGTGATGACCAAGCTGCGCGACCTCAAGCTGGAGGAAAACACGCTCATCTTCTGCATCAGCGACAACGGCGGCGCGAATGCGCTCGCGGAGCAGTCGGGGCTGCGTGGCTCGAAGTGGTTCGTGTGGGAAGGCGGCATCCGCGTGACGTGGATGGCGCAGTGGAAGGGCACGATCCCCGGCAATCGCGTGGTGAACGATCCCGTGATTCAGCTCGATGTGCTGCCGACGGCGCTGGCGGCGGCAGAAAGTGGAACAGGTTTTCAACCTGTTCAGGACGAGTTGAAAACTCGTCCTACGTTGGACGGCATCAACCTCCTCCTGCTGCTCAAAGGCGAGACCGACAAGCTCGCGCCGCGTGAGCTTTACTTCCGCTTTGGCGTGCAGCACGCCGTGCGGCAGGGCGATTGGAAGCTCGTGAAGGCTTCCAAAGACATGGAACCGATGCTCGTGAATCTCGCGACCGATCCCGGCGAGCAAAAGGACCTCAGCGCCGAGAATCCTGCGAAGAAAGCCGAGTTGACCGCTCTTTTCGAAAAGTGGAATACCAGCATGCAGCCGCCGCGTTGGGAAGACCAACGCTGGAATGGCAACGAAGCCCGCAAGGCCGAAAAGAAAGCCAAGAAGAAAAAGAAGTAAGCCCTCAAGTCATGAAACATAACCCAACATCGTCTATTTCTTGGCCGATGATTTGGGTTGTGCCGACTGCGGGTTCAATGGCGGAAAGGACATCCGCTCGTCGAACATCGACAAGCTGGCCAAAGAAGGCGCTGTATTGAAGTCATACTATGTGCAGCCCGTTTGCTCCCCGACGGCGTTGCCCCCGCCTCGTAGCATTTCGACATCGTGAAGAAGCTCTCCACCCAAGGTGAAGCCTGGATCGCCAAGCAGCCGAAGAAATACTGAAGACCAAAGACAAGGACGATTGAGCCGCACAGCCTTGACCTGCTCATCCAGCCAATAAAGGCGACTTCAAGGATCTCGTCCGCGCTGTGGTGATAGCTGATTCGTTCGAGAAGAACTGAAGTTTATCTGACTTCTAGCTCCTACTCTGGTCATCCTCTTTGAGCTATCTGCACTTGGATCGCGTTATACTCGGAGCCACATCCATTCTTCATCACCATGATTCGTCACACCGTCGTCTTCCGATTAAAACATCCTGCTGGTTCTGCCGCAGAGCTGGATTTCCTGAACGCTGCCTGCGAGCTTGCCAGTATTCCCGGCGTGGAGCACTTCGAGTGTCTGCGCCAGATCGGATCGAAGAACGCATTCACCTTTGGTCTCTCAATGGAATTTACCGATGCATCAGCGTACCAGAGCTACTGCGCGCATCACGACCATGCGCGCTTTGTGCAAGAACGTTGGTTGCCGGAGGTGGCAGACTTCCTGGAACTCGACTACGCGCCGCTGATCTAAGCATCTTTGAAATCATCAAACCCACGACTCTTCAGTCATGAAATCCATTCTCGTCTTTCTCGTTTCTGCCTTGGTCGTTTTAAATTCAGCCTTTGCCGCAGACTCGCAGTCCTTTCGTGCAGGTGCGGCGGTGGTGGACATCACGCCGCTGAAGTTTCCAGTGCGCGTGAATGCCATGTTTACGGAACGGTCAGCGCAGCGGGCAGTGGACCCGCTTTATGCGCGTTGCATCGCATTGGATGATGGCTCGATGCAGATGGTGATGTGTGTGGTGGACACTTGCATGATGGAGAGAGGTTTGATTGACGAGGCCAAAAAGACCGCCTCCAAAGCGACGGGTCTTAGCACCGATCACATCATGATTTCTGCCACACACACGCACAGCGGAGTGTCAGCGATGGCCTGTCTCGGCAGCCGACAAGATCCTGATTATGTCGCGTGGCTACCGGGCAAATTGGCCGAATCAATCATCGCGGCGATGAAGAATCTACAGCCGGCACGCATCGGCTGGAGTTCCGTGGATGATTGGGAGCACACACACAATCGCCGTTGGATTCATCCGACTAAAAGCAATGACCCCTTTGGCAATCCAACTGTTTTAGCCAACATGCACCCCGGCTATCTCAGTGCGGACATCATTGGCCCATCAGGTCCAGTCGATCCAGGATTGAGCGTGCTCGCCGTGCAAACTCGTGATGGCAAACCGCTCGCGCTGCTAGCGAACTACTCGCAGCATTACTTCGGCTCACCTTTGCTCTCGGCAGATTACTACGGCGCCTTTAGCCGCCACATCGCCAAGCTGTTGGGCGAGGCTTCAAGCGAGGGACCGTTCGTTGCCATGATGTCGCAGGGCACGAGTGGCGATCTCATGTGGATGGACTATGGCTCACCGCAGAAAAAGGAACTGACCCTGCAAAGCTACTCTGAGGCGGTCGCGCAGAAGGGTCTGGAGGCTTATAAACAGATTGCCTGGCACGATCATGTGCCACTTGGGATGGTGCAGAAGACTTTGCCGCTGAGCTATCGCGTGCCGGATGCGGAGCGTCTCGCATGGGCAAAGAAAAGAGTCGAAGCACTGCAAGGCAAGCTGCCCACTGACAAAGCTGACATCTATGCAAATGAGGCGATTCTTTTGCACGAGAAACAAAAGACTGAACTCGTGCTGCAAGCCATCCGCATCGGCGATCTGACCATCGCCACACTACCTAACGAAGTCTATGCAATCACGGGTTTGAAGCTGAAAGCGCAGTCGCCATTTGCTTCACACTTCAACATCGAATTAGCCAATGGTGCCGAGGGCTACATTCCACCGCCCGAACAACATGTGCTGGGCGGTTACACCACTTGGCCTGCGCGCACAGCGGGGCTTGAGGTGCAAGCAGAGACAAAGATCGTGGCAGCGCTGCTGAGCGCTCTGGAAGGCGTCACCGGTCAGAAGCGGCGCGTCATGCAAGATGTTCACGGACCGTATGCCGAGGCGGTGCTGGGCGCGAAGCCCGCTGCTTACTGGCGACTCAATGACGTTGAGGGAAAGACGGCGGTGAATGCTGTATCCGGCGGTTCTCCCGCACACATCAGTGATGGAGCCGCATGGCATCTGCCCGGCGTAAGTAGCGGCACTGGCATTGGCTTGCATGAGAAACTGACGCCCTCCGCCTTCTCCGGCCCAAAGCAAATCAATCGCGCGCTACATCTCGCCGGTGCTGATATGCAGGCAGATGCCGAGGGCATGGGCGAGCATTACGCCATCGCGCTGTGGTTCTGGCTCGGGGAGGCCAGTGGTGCGAGCGAGCGCAGTGGCACACTTGTGGCCGGACTTTGTGGTGAAGTGCTAGGCACAAAGCAGTCCCGTGAACATCGTGCGCAGCTTGTGCTCGATGGAGAAGTCTCGAAAAATACGATGCGTGCGGATGACTGGCACTTCGCTGTGCTTGTGCGGGATGGCAACGAGGTGCGCGTGCATCTGGATGGCGCAGAGAAGCCCGAGATCGCGAAAGCCACTCCGATACAGCCGAACAACAAGCATCTGACTTTTGGTCATCAGTTGCAGGGCAAACTTGATGAGGTCGCGGTCTTCAAGCGCGCCCTCGCACCAGCAGAAATCGCTGCCTTCTGGAAAGTGTCTGGCATTGCGGAACAACGGGCCAAGGAAGCCGCCCTGTCAGTGCCCAAGCCGCTCGCTCCGAGCGAGTCGTTGAAGAAGGTTCATCTGCCTGCGGGTTATAAAGCGGAGATCATCGCTGCCGAGCCACTCTTGATTGATCCCGTGGCTTTTGACTGGGATGAACGCGGGCGTTTGTGGGTCGTCGAGATGTCGGACTATCCGCTCGGCATGGATGGCAATGGCAAGTCCGGTGGTCGCGTGCGCGTGCTCGAAGACACGAATGGCGATGGCCGCTACGACAAGAGCACGCTGTTCGCCGAAGGGCTGAATTTTCCCAACGGTATCCTCACTTGGCGCGATGGTGCCATCATCACCGCCGCGCCGAATGTGTTGTTCCTGCAAGACACGGATAGTGATGGCAAAGCCGACAAACAAGAAGTGCTCATCAGCGGATTGCAGGAGGGCAATCAACAACTCCGCTGCAATGGCCTGCGATGGGGACTCGATAACTGGGTCTATCTCGCCATCGGCGGACACCATGGTAAATACGGTGCAGACACCCGACTGAAGTCGCTGCGCAGCGGGCAGGAGATCCAAGTCGGCGCGCGCGACTTCCGCTTTCGCCCCGACACAGGAGAACTGGAACCGCAAAGCGGACCGACCCAGTTCGGGCGCAATCGCGACAACTGGGGCCACTGGTTCGGCACGCAAAACGCGCATCCGCTTTGGCACTACGTCTTGCCCGAGCAATACCTGAGGCGCAATCCGCACTACGGCGTGGATGAAACGCGTGTGCAGATGCTCACTCCTCCGAACAGTCCGCCCGTGTATCCTGCGAGCGAAGGGACGAAGCGCTATCACGACTTCGCTGCCTCCATGGGACACTTCACCTCGGCGTGCAGCGGACTGATTTATCGTGACCAACTCCTGTTTGGGCCTGGCAGCAACGACGCCTTCACTTGCGAGCCCGTGCATAATCTTGTGCAGCACATGACGATCACCGACAACGGTGTGAGCTTCGCGGCGAAACAAGTATTCGGAGAAGGAAAGTTCGACTTCTTCGCCAGTGAAGACCGCTGGTGCCGCCCTGTGATGGTGCGCGAAGGACCAGACGGCGCGCTGTGGATCGCAGACATGTATCGCTTCATGATCGAGCACCCGCAGTGGTTGCCAAAAGACGGCAAAGAAGAACTACTTCCGCACTATCGACTCGGCGATGACCGGGGTCGCATCTATCGGGTGAGCCGCAATGGAATGGCTGACTTCAAGCCCGTGCACTTTGATAATCTTAGCACATCCGATCTCGTCGCCGCGCTCGATACCACCAACGGTTGGTGTCGTGATAAGGCGCATCAAATCCTGCTCTGGCGTGCCGACAAAGCCGCAGTCGCGCCACTGCTGGCCATGGTCGATCAAAGCAAGAATCCACTCGCTCGGCTGCATGCTCTCTGTGTGCTCGATGGCCTCAGTGAACTCAAATCCGCGACCGTGGCGCGCGCACTCGAAGACGACACTGCCGGAGTGCGCGAGAATGCTCTGCGCCTCGCTGAGACACACTTCACGCCCGAGGTTCTCGCCGCCGCTGTGCGCCTCGTGGATGACAAAGATGCGAAGGTGCAGATGCAACTCGCCTTCTCACTCGGCGAATCAAAAGACGCACTCGCCGGCAAAACACTGGGCCATCTTCTCATCGCGCACGCCGATGATCCTATGATGGTCGCCGCCGTGATGAGTTCCGCCACACCGCACATTCGCGCGCTGGTCGCCGCAGTAGAAGACAAAGCACCGAGTGCCCTCGCCGACACGTTGCTCACCATCGCGCTGGGATTGAATGATCGAGACGCCGCCGCAGCGCTGCTCGCACCCATCTTCAGTGCCAAAGGCGGGCGCTACACTTCGGAGCAAATCACCGCCTTCGCTCGTTTGCACGTACAGCTCGCTCAGAGCGACAGAACGCTCGACAAACTCCGCGACGGCTCCCCCGGCGATGCGCTCGCGCAATTGCTCACCAAGGCCACAGCCATCAACGCGCAAGCACGAAGCACCGCCACCGACTTGAATGCTCCCGCGCTCGAACGCATCGCCGCAACCGTGCTCCTCAGCCGTGATCCTGCGTCGCGCTCAGAGGCATTGCCGATGCTCAGTGCTTGGCTAAATCCAAAGCACCCCGCCGATGCCCAGGCTGCCGCCATCCGTGCCCTCACCATCATCGCTACACCCGCAGTGCCCGCAGCCTTTGCCAAAGCCTGGCAGACGATGACTCCTGCCACACAGCAACTCGCACTCACCGCATGGATGAGCCGTGAGCCTTGGGCTTTCGATCTCGTTCAACGCATTGACCACCAGGAACTCTCCGTCTCCGCTGTGGACACCACTCAACGCGCACGCTTGATCAAGCACGACTCCAAACGCATCGCCTCACTCGCCGCCAAAGTCTTCGGCGCGACATCCTCCGCGCGCAGCAAAGTTGTCGAGAGTTATCTCCCTGCCTTAGCGCTTAAAGGTGATCCATCGAAAGGCCACCAGACCTACACACTCATCTGCGCCGCCTGTCACAAACGCGGTGCTGAAGGCCGAGAACTCGGTCCCGACTTACTCTCTGTCGTCGAGCACCCACCGGAAAAAATCCTCGGCAACATCCTCGATCCCAGTGCCGATATTCAACCCGGCTTCAACCCCTACACCTGCACGCTCAACACTGGCGAGCAGATCTACGGACTGCTCGCTTCAGAGAGTGCCAACAGCGTCGTGATGAAACTCGTCGATGGCACGCAAAAGACGGTCCTGCGCAACCAAATCAAAACCCTGCAAAGCCAGCCACTCTCATTGATGCCCGAAGGTCTCGAAGCCGCCATCAACCACCAAATTATGGCCGACCTTATCGCTTTCCTCCGAACCCCCATTACGAGCCCAAAATGAGGCTATCAGAACCATCCTCGAAGCCCGCAACGGCGGAGTAAACGGGCTGCTAAGCCTTGACCTTGGAGGGCATTGGAACACACTTCGATCATGACTCGACTTTCACTGCTGCCGCTTGTTCTCATCCTCGCCAATTGCTCGACCCAACCCGGCAGCACACCGGGCAGTCTGCCACCGTCATCGGGAGGCATGACGCAGATCATCAATGTGTCGGCTTATGATCCGAAGGAACGCCAACGTGAGGGACGCGGGTTCTCGGAGCATGATGTGTCCGCACTGCGAGCGAATGGCGCGAGCGGGTTGATCGCTCGGGCGGGCAAGGGAGGGAATCTCGATGAGAAATGCGCCAGCTTTGTGGCGTCGGCGGATCGCGCCGGGCTGCTGCCGGGATTGTATTATCGCGTGCAGCGACATGTCGATGCGGTGGCTCAGGCGGATCAGTTTGTGAACCGGGCACAGGCGCTGGCTCGTGGTCGCTCGTCGAATGCACCGGCTTTGCTGCTGTGCGGAGATTTCGATGGGGATCTGCCGCTCTCGGCCATTCTGCGCTTCATGGATCGCGTTGAGAGCCGCACAGGCGTGGTCCCAGTTGCGTATCTGGAAAACAGCACGCAGCTCAAGCAGACGCTCAGTCGCGCCGATGCCGCCACGAAAGCGAAACTGCGGCGCATGCCCTATTGGTTAGCCTTGTATGCTCATGATAGCGGCGCAGGGCCAGTGTATCCCGCGCCGGGCAATCCGAGTGGTCTCGTTGATCAATATGACGTGTGGTCCGACTGGACGCTGTGGCAATACGGTGGTGTTGATTGGCAGGGCGGACGCTCACGGCCCAAAGTGTACAATCATGGCCGCTACCGCTTCCCGCTCTACTTCGGCAATCTCGACCGCCCGACGGAGCGAAATGTCTTCCACGGCTCGCAGGCTTCACTGCAATCGTTCTGGCAGCAGCACGGGCTACGCCTGCGCTGAGTCTTCACCAAACACTCATGAACCTCTTCACCAAACTCCGTGGCGACTCCGCTGCTCTTCCGCCACGTGCTCCGGGCAAAGCCATCGCGCTCGCCTTCGCGGGCGGCTTCCTCGCTATCGCCGTCATTGCCCTGCTGGCGCAGAGTTTGCATGTCGCCCTCGTTCTGGGATCGTTTGGCGCGAGTTGCGTGCTCGTGTTCGGCTTTCCCGATGTGCCGTTCAGTCAGCCGAGGAATGTCGTGCTCGGGCATTTGTTTAGCACGCTCATCGGCCTCGCGTTTGTGCATCTGTGCGGCCCTCATTGGTGGAGCGTGGCTCTCGCGGTCGGCAGCGCCATCGCGGTGATGA
>JBEBGU010000012.1:0-20182 GCA_040081325.1 Prosthecobacter sp. | reverse complement strand
TTCCTTTCCCTCACTCTTCTTACTAAACGCTACAATATTATGATTTCTAGCAATTGGTTCTGGAATCAATGAAAGAACTTCGAACTCAAGTTTCTGATGTTTAAGATCAACAAAAGGAATACCAAGAATATGTGATTGCATTCGTCGAAAATCATCATCTGATATCTTTCCTTGGTTTACAAGTACATCTCCAAGATCTTTTTTCTTCTCAATAGCTTCTGTTTCTGCAGCAATTGCCGTTGCTCCGGTGTCCGGCTTGTCCAAGCCCGCGATACACTTCAGCAGAGTGCTCTTGCCTGCCCCATTGTGGCCCAGCAGGCCCAGGATCTCCCCCTGCCGCAGATCGAAGCTCACATCATCCAGCGCGAGCTGGTCTTTGCGCCAGCGCTTGGTGAGATTTCGAACTTCGAGGAGAGCCATTGTCGCAGTGTGGCAGGCCTGATGGAGCGTGGCAAGGGGCTCGGCTTATGAATGCAGCGCCGGGATCACCCCGATCTTCGTCTCCACCGGACAGCTCTGGAAATCTGGCACGAGCTGCCCCCACATTTTGCGCACGGCCTGGGCCAGCAGTTGCACATCGCCGCGCGCATCGTGGCGCTTCACACCTGCGGCGGACAAACCCAGCCTTTGCAGGATCGGGTCCAGACCATGCCCACCGCGTCCGCCCCAGATCTTCCGGGAAAACGCGCGCGAATCCAGCATCGCCGTCTCTCTCACTGGCAGCCCATGGCGCGTGCAGTTTTCTGCGATGAAGCGCATGTCAAAGCCCGGTCCATTGTGCGCGATGAGCGTCGCTTTATCGCCGACGAAACGTGAGAAATTCATCAGAGCCTCCACGGGTGAAGGTGCCTGCGCCACCTGAGATTGCGTGATCCCTGTCAGCCCCGTGATGAAGCTTGGCACTCGTTGCTGAGGCCTGACGAAGGTGTCAAAGCTATCCTCCACATCCCAGCATCCTGCCCGCACCTTCACCGCCGCGATTTGGATGATCTCATTGTAATAAGGCGACAGGCCGGTGGTTTCGAGATCGAAGATGATGAGCGTCATGGGTGCGTTGGCGGAGTCTGGCGGTCTTCGCAGACGCTGTCCACACCGCTGATGCGCATCATCACACCTGCTTCTACAGCTTGATCACTTTTTGCAGCACCTCCGCATCTCCCAGCGGTGTGATGTTGCTCGCCGGATAGCGCGCGCGGAAGGCGTCGATAATCATCTGGGCGATCCTGGCCTGAGCGCAGGTGTTGGGATGGAAGCCATCGCCCGAGAACAGATACTGCGGACGTGCATCGGCATCGGCCTGACTGATAAATGTCACTCCGCCGATTTGGAGCGGCTGGGTGATCAGTGACTTCGTCATCTCATAAACACCTGGCACGAAGGCGATGCCGCGCTGCTTAGCAAAGAGGGCGAGCTGCGCATTCAACGAGTCGAGCGCCAATGTAACGCGCTTCGTTTTGATCGCGTCTGTCGGGTGTGCGAGCTGGATGTCTGGTGAGCAGCCAACATGAGGCACGGACACGAGCACGATCGGAATGGTACCCTTCACCTTGCGGACATAATCGACGATCCACTTCAAATTATCCCGCGTGGCATTGATGTAGCCAGTCGCCGATGCGCCGTTGTAAATCGCCGGGTAGTAGCTGTCCACGTCATTGCCGCCGGCAAAGATGACCACGCGCTCGGCGGCCTTGCGGATCTGGCCTTGCAGCTCGCCCGTCCACCAAAAATTCCGCCAACTGCTGAGCTGACTTTTGATCTGCGATGTCGTGGCACCAGGGAAAGCCCAGTTGTGCTCATGACCGATGAGACGCGGATCGACAAAGCCGCTCCATCTGCCCAGATCGAACCAGCCCTTGCGGTTCTCATGCAGGATCTCGGCCCAGTTCCGCGAGTCCCAGGACTCCGGATTGCGTGGATAAAGCGCGGGAAATTCGAGTTCATATTCTTTGGAAAGGCTGTCGCCAATGACGAGGCACTGCTCGGCGTGCAGCGTGGTGCCCAAAAGCAGGGTGAATAGCAGGGTGCGAAGTTTCATGGCCAGATTGGACTTGTGTGGGTCGCGAAAAGTTCAGTTCATTTTTGCCAATCACAAAGCCAAAGAACCATGCTAAGGGTGAGCGATGTTCGATATCCGCGACAAACCCAGCCAAGTTCAGCGTGCCTTTCTCATCGGCGCGTATTTCAACCGTCGAAAGGAAGACGAATCCAACGAGCTACTCATTGAGCTAAAGGATCTTGTGCGGACCATGGGCATCGAAGTGGTTGAGGCAGATCTCGTTTTCGCCCGCGAGATGACCGCACGCCACCTCATCGGTAAAGGTAAGGCCGCTGAGTTGATGGCCAAAGCGAAGGAACTCCAAGTCGAGTGCATCATCTTTGACAACGAACTCTCACCCGGCCAGCAGCGCGCCTGGGAGAAGGAGTCGAACCTCTGTGTCATCGACCGGCACGAGGTCATTCTCGACATTTTTAATATGCGCGCCAAGACCCGTGAAGCACGGCTTCAGGTCGAACTGGCGCGTCTTGCCTACTCCATCCCACGACTCACACGCATGTGGGCACACCTTGACCGCCAGGGCGGCGGGTCGGGTGGTAGCGCGGGCGGCGGCAGTGGTGCGGGTGGTGGCGGCGGAGCGGCGCGTGGTGAAGGTGAAACACAGCTCGAAACGGACCGCCGTCTCGTGGACAAGCGCGTGGACAAGCTCAAGGCCGATCTCGAAGAGGTCAAAAAGCAGCGTGACACCATGCGCAAAGAACGCAGCCGCGTCGCCATTCCTCACGCAGCCATCGTTGGTTATACTAACTCAGGCAAGTCATCCCTGCTCAACAAGCTGGCCAACTCCGACGTGCTGGCTGAGGACAAGCTCTTTGCCACGCTCGATACCACGACGCGACGCCTGGAGCTTCCCGATGGCACTTCCATGCTACTCACCGACACCGTCGGCTTCATCCGCAATCTACCGCATGATCTCGTGCAGAGCTTCCGCGCCACGCTGGAGGAGGCTGTGCTCGCCGACTTCCTCATTCATGTCATCGACGCCAGCTCCTCACAGTCGCTCGAGTTTTATCAAACCACCACCAAGGTGCTCGCCGAACTCGGCGCGGGTGACAAGCGCGTGCTGCTAGCGCTGAACAAAGTCGATCTTATCGACGACACTAGGTGCATGGAACTGACGCGCGAGTTCCCTGATGCCGTCCACATCTCAGTGCTCACCGGACAGGGCCTCGACGTACTCTTTGATCGCATCCACGACATGCTCATCGATCGCATTGTGCGGCTAGAACTTAGCATCCCGCTCAATCGCATGGACCTCGTCGCCCTTGCCCATGAGCAGGGCAAAGTGCTCAATGAAGACTATGAACGCGGAGTCGCGGACATCACCATCGTCGTGCCCAAACGCTACGAGTCACGGTTTTCCGAATTCCTGATTCAAACCAAGGCCAAGAAAAGTAAGAAGTAGAATCACAGGCACTTCTCGTTGTTTGTTTGCCATCCCGCAGACCCACATGACCACCACCACCATTCTCACCTGTCTCGGCATCGGTATCATCTCCGGCATAGTCGCCGCACTTTGTGGCGTCGGCGGCGGCGTGGTCATGGTGCCTGCGTTCGTCTTCCTCTTGGCCATGCCGCAAAAGATGGCCGTCGCTACCAGCCTAGCCATCATCATCCCCACAGCGCTCATGGCCACCACTCAGAATGCCAGGAACGATCTCGTGAACTGGAAGGTCGCCGCGATCACCGCGATCTCCGCCTCCATCTTCGCCTACTTCGGTGCCGGCTGGCTGAAGAGCATGAGCAACGAAACCCTCAGCCGTGTCTTCGGCAGCATCCTCATCGTCTTCGGCCTGCGAATGCTGTTGCAGGGGAAGGCGTGAGGATCAGCACCAACGGTGCGACTCATTACAGCCTGGGGTTTCAACCCCAGGATACGGCGACAAACACACCTGAGCGCTGAAAGCGCGAGTCACGGATTGGAGGCGTGATGGTGCAAAAGATGTCCCTCGTGCATGACACGCGCTTTCAGCGCTTGGCGGTGATGACACCCTGATACCTGGGGTTAAAACCCCAGGCTTTGATGATGCACGCCTTTGGCGTTGAAGATGTCCTCAGTGTTTCAACACAAAAGCCGCAATCACCAAGTTCTGGCTTAGTGAGGCATCTTTAGGTTCATCAGACACAGAGATTGTAAATCTGATTTTTTTTGCCTTCCCCCGCTCTCGGAATGACGATGCCCGTGAACTCAATACCTACGTTATAATCGTCATCTTCAAAGATCACGCCTCTACCAGCAGGTTTGAGACTGATTACAGAGTCACTGACGGCAGGTAACACATGTTTCTGGTAATACTCTGAAACGCCTTTCCGCCCTCCAAAACTTTTCAGAGTGATCGCACTGCACATGGCGGCCATTTGCTCGGTCTTTTGCAGCCTCAAGTTGTTCAGAAAGTTTTCCGCCACTGATCGATAATCGCGTTCATCCTTCATTACTCGATTCATTCTAAAATAGGCCATATCGAGCTTCGGATTAACTAGGCTGCGGACGCATCCCGAAACGATTAAAACAACCAAAAGTGAGGTTAAGATGCGGCGATGTTCCATTGAGGAATTTAAGCTGATAATTAAAACTGTCGTCGAACACTTTCGAGACCTTCTAAAGGCTCCGCAACATCGTCATCGTTTCAGCGAGTTGCCGGTAGCCGGCTTTCTCCGTGAGTCTCGGGAACTTGCCGTGGATCATGACGAACTTGCCATTGCGCGTGAGCATGAGTTTGCGGTCCTTGATCTCGATGTCGGTGATGCCTGCATGTGACGCGGCAAGACGAAGTGACGCGCAGGTGAGGAGGTTCTGCACGGGATAGGGAAGTTTGTCGCCGAACTGGTCACGCCACTGCGTTTCGAGTTCGTCGAGTTCTTTGCGCGTCATCACCTCACCAAGCTGGCGATAGGCGGTGATGCGGAGTCGCGTGTCTTCCATGAAATTGCTCGGCAGGAAGGCGGGCGTGGCACCGGGCAAAGCCTGTACCATGAGCGCCTCGGTCTGCACCAGGAAGTCGGCACGCAGGCTGACGTCAATCGGGCGGGCGACGCGGCGGCCCTGCATCCGGTTCACGCTCTGCTTGAGCATTTGGCAATACATGTCGAAACCGACGGCGGCAATGTGGCCGCTCTGCTCGGTGCCGAGGAGATTGCCAGCACCGCGAATCTCCAGATCGCGAAGCGCAATTTTGAAACCACTGCCGAGGCCGGTGTACTGCTTGATGGCATTCACGCGCTTGCGGGCATCGCCCGCCGTCACGGCATCTCGTGGTAACAGCAGATAGGCATGAGCCTGCGTGCCGCCACGGCCCACGCGACCTCGGAGCTGATAAAGATCGGCGAGTCCGAAACGATCCGCGCGGTCGATGATGATGGTGTTGGCATTGGGAATATCGACGCCGCTTTCGATGATCGTGGTGCAGACAAGAACATCGGCTTCGCCATCAACAAACTTGTGCATCACGTCCTCCAGCAACTCCTCGTCCATCTGGCCGTGGCCGATGATGACCCGAGCCTCGGGGCAAAGTGCACGGATGCGGCTGGCGATGTTCTCGATTGAGATGACGCGATTGTGCAGGAAGAAGACCTGACCACCGCGCTCGATCTCGGCATCGACGGCCTGCTTGATGACGCGCTCGTCATACGGACAGATCTGGGTTTGCACGGCCTGCTTGTTCGGAGGCGGCGTCTCGATGGTGCTCATATCACGCATCCCCATGAGCGCGAGGTAAAGCGTGCGCGGAATCGGCGTGGCACTGAGCGTGAGCACATCCACGAGGCGGAAGATCTCCTTGAACTTCTCTTTGTGCTTCACGCCGAAGCGCTGCTCTTCATCGATCACAACGAGGCCGAGATCTTTGAAACGCACATCTTTGGAAATGACGCGATGCGTGCCGATCACGATGTCCACCGTGCCTTCACGCAGGCCTTGGATGATCTTCTTCTCGCGGTTCTTCGGCGTGAGTCGGCAGAGCATTTCCACCGTGACGGGGAACTCGCTCATGCGCTCGCGGATATTGATCCAATGCTGTCGTGCGAGCACGGTCGTGGGCACCAGGATGGCGACTTGCTTGCCACCCATCACCGCTTTGAAAGCCGCGCGAATAGCGACTTCGGTTTTACCAAAACCCACGTCCGCGCAGAGCAGTCGCTCCATGGGTTTTTCGGACTCCATGTCGCGCTTGATCTCTTCCACACAACGGAGCTGATCCGGCGTCTCGCGGTAGAGGAAGGACTGCTCAAACTCGACCTGCCATTTCGTGTCATGCTGATGGGCGTAGCCCGTCACCGTCTGCCGCTCGGCGCTGATGCTCAGCATCTTTGCGGCGAACTCTTCCACACTCTTTTCCGCGCTCTTGCGGGTCTTCTGCCAAGACGCGCCACCGAGCTTGCTGAGCGCTGGCGCCTTGCCGCCGACGCCAACATAGCGCGTGACCATGTGCGCCTGCACCACGGGCACGAAAAGCTTCGCCTGATCTGCATAATGCAGCGCAAGCACCTCTTCTTTTTTACCACTCGGTGAGGTGCGTATCTCGATGCCGGCAAAGCGTGCGACACCGTGATCGTTGTGCACGACGAGATCGCCATCACGCAGCTCGCGCAGGACATCGCGCGCCTTTCTCAACGTTTCGGGATCGTCCAGCTTCGAGCCGCGCACGCGGCGCGTGTGCTGATGACGGCCAAAGATTTCTGCGCCAGTGAGCACCGCGAGTTTGGCCGCAGGAACCGTGAAACCTCGATAAAGCAGGCCGAGCTGGGTTTCCGTGTCTTTGCTAGCATCAGCCGCACGCAACTCGGCGAAGCGTTCCCTTTCCGCTTCATTGTGAAAGAAGATCACCGTCTTCCAACCGAGCTTCTTCCATTCATGAAGCTGCATCTCGAACTGCTTCCGCCGTGCCTCATGCAGCACGAAGTCAGACGCATCAAAGACACCGAGCGGGTTTTCATGAATGGCGCTGCTGTAGTCTTCAGGTCCGTCACTCGGCAGTGCTCCAGCGAGGATGCGTGCATGACATTGGAGGTCAGCTTCACCGATCACAAGCACGAGATCGTCCTTGCTCAGATAGTCGCGCACGCGGCCACTCTCAGTGGCTGCTTCAGAGATTTGCAGGATGACGCCAGCACGGTCGAGGCGTTTGATCGACGATTGATTGTGCAGATCAAAGGCACGGATGGACTCGATCACGTCATCGAACCACTCCACACGCAGCGGCTCTTCAGCCTGCCAGGAAAAGAAGTCCACGATGCCGCCGCGTCGTGCGAACTGCCCGCGCTCCATCACCACTGGCACACGCTCGTAACCTGCACCGCCGAGATCGCTGACAAAGGCCTCCACATCCAGCTTCGCGCCGACTTCGATCATGCAGCGCTGGCTTTCCAGCTCACGCGCGGCGGGCACAGCTTCATCCAAACTGTCGGCGCAGAGGAGGAGCGTCGTTGGACAGTCGGCCCCGTGCACACGCCATCGACTTAGTACCGACACACGCTCCGCCATCGAGTCAGGATCTTGCAGCGCCTCACCGACCAACTGAATCTGACGTGGAAAATACAACGCCGCGCATTGCCACACCATGAGTTCGGCATGGACATGATCCTGCATTCGCACGTCTGGGCACAGCACCCAGAGCCGACGCTGCATTCGCTGCGCCTGTGCGATCACGAGCGCTGTGGCAAAGGACGTGGCTTCTGGCGTGACGTGATCCAGACAGACGACATCGCCTTGGCCTAATGCGGAAAGCTTTGTCTGAAAATCCGCCGTCTCCGTCACTCTCTGCACCAGAGCATGTTGCTCCACCCGCAGCGCTCCAGATGGATGGGTGGATGCAGTGCGTTTGGATTTCGAGACAGGCGATTTTGGCAAACTCAAGACGTGGTGGTTAACGCACGGCGCGAGTATGAGGACGCGGAATGCTGCCCGCGCAAGATACCAATCTTCAGCCTTGTCATTCGAGGTGCGATCTGATGAAATCTCATTTGTCGGATAACCAACCCCGACATCCCCCCACCCTATGAAACCGTACCTTCAATGTATCGGCGTTCGTTTGGCGTTCATCTTCGTGATGGGCGCAGGTTTAGAAGTCGCAGCGGCAGCGGATGATCTCGAGAACCTCTTCCAAATGGGAAGAACCGCCTATTACAGAGGCGATCTCGAACAAGCGCAGCAGTTGCTGTCCATGGTCGCGCAGCAAAACCCGCGACATCAAGAAACGCGGATTTTGCTGGGTGACATTCGCGCCAAGTTAAAGGCCAGCAGCGGCAGCTCTTTAAAGAAGAGGTATGAAGGCGTCAAAATCGCCAAAATTGAGTTTGCCGACGTCACGCTTCAAGAGGCTCTGGATGGGCTGCGCGCGATGTCAAAGAACGCCAGCAGCGGCCAAGTCTTGCCTAATTTCATCATCACCGATGAGAAGCTGAAGGCGAAGATGTTGTCCCTGACACTCACCGACGTGCCCCTGACCCAGGCCATCGAGTACGTCGCGCGCATCGCCGGAGCCAAAGCCTCGTATGACGATCATGCAGTGCTTTTCACCAGCATCGGCGGCTGATCAAAACGTGGCGCGACTGAGCCTGATTGCATCCGCGCTCGACAGGGCGCGGGATTTCAGGTTCATTCGCCGCCATGTTTCTCGCTACCACATCGTTTGCATCGCTGATGGGCTTTGCTCCGCTGGCCTCTGAGCATTGGATTCTTCTCGTGATCCTCATGCTCTTGGGTGCTGGCGGCGCGTGGTATTTTCAGGAGAAGAAAACCCAGGCACTGAAGCTAGAGCAAGCCGACCAAGAGGCTGCACATGCGTCTGCTGTGAAGTCCCTGAAGACTGAATCCGCCACGCAAGCCGCCACCGCGCAGCAGAAGCTCGATGACGCCGCTACGGCCCACAAGCTGCTCGAAGAACGCCACGCGACTCTGCGTGAAACCGCCCAGAGACGTGAGCTGGATGCGGATCAGCGCATCGCAAACCTGAACACTGATCTGACCGCTGCCCGGGAGATCGCGGCACAGCTCGAACCCGCCAAGGTGCGCATCAGCGATCTCGAAACAGCTTTGTCCTCAGAGCGCGGACGCGTGAGTGCGCTGGAGCAAACCGTGGTCGTATCGAACAAGCGTGCCGACGACTTCGAGCGCCGCTTGGATCAGAGCCAAGCCGAGTCCGTCAAAGCGCGATACATCACCGAGCAACGTGAGGGCGAGCTTCAGGCGGAGATTGCCAAACTCGATCAAACGATCAAAGACAACGTCGCCCGTGTCGAAAGTGTGGACAACGAGATCGCCACGCATACCGCCTACAAGCAGCAGTCCGAGACCCGCATCACGAATCTCCAACGTCAGCTTGCCGCTGCCGAGGCCAAGTCGGCGCTGGTGCAAAAAGAGTTCATGAGTGCCGTCGGCACACTACCACAGACGCCTGCTGTTTCCAGCCGGGCACCAGCATCAGCCGACGACAAACGCGTGGCTGAACTCGAAGCCAAACTCACTCAAGCCGAGGCCGAAGCCCGCAAGAAAGCCCGGGAAGACAGCTACAAGATCGCCGAACTAGAATTCCGCCTCAGCGAGGCCATTGAGGCGCTGGCAAAGAAGGAATGATTACTCCTTTGCCCGTGAATCCATCCAGATCGTCACGGGGCCGTCATTGATTAAAGACACCTGCATGTCGGCACCAAAAACACCGCGCTTTACCGGCACCTCAGTCGCCAAAAGAGTAATGAAATGTTCATAAAGTGGGATCGCCTGCTCGGGCCGCGCCGCACGCGTGAAGCCAGGGCGATTGCCTTTCTTCGTGCTGGCATGAAGCGTGAACTGACTGACCACCAGCACGCTGCCACCCACTTCCTTCACGCCCAGGTTCATCTTGCCCTCGGCATCGCTGAAGATCCGCATCTGGGCGATCTTTCCCGCCAGCCACTCCGCATCCTCCGCCGTGTCCTCATGCTCCACGCCGAGCAGCACGACGAGTCCATGCGAGATGCTGCCGGTGATTTCTCCAGCGATGGTGACAGAGGCTTGCTTCGAGCGTTGAATCAGGGCGCGCATGACGGAAGGATGAGAGAGTGCGGGCCGGAAAGCCAGCTTCCTTTGCCGCATGGATTCAATTTGGGGACAAACAGTGTCCTTGTTGGCTTCATGGCCACCTGCTACTCAAGTAGGTTCATGCAGACGCCTTCTTTTCAGACACACTGGCTTACCCGTTTTGGTCTTCCGGCCAAGGGATGGCAAAAGCTCCTTGCGCCACTCTTGGCTGAACGACCCTTCTGCGATGTCAAAACGGCAGAGCCGCTGCTTCGCTTTCTATTCGGTGATCTGCCGAAGCTGTTGAAGAAGGACACCAGTCCGGAGACTGCGGAACTGTCAGAGGCCTTTGGTTGGACCTGTTTCTCGTTCTGGCAGTGCGGCTCGGCCTTTCCATCTTTCCCGGAGAACTATGCAGCAAGTCTGCACAAGGCCTTGAGTCAGTCGGCGGATCAGCGTGATCCAGCAGCACTGGTTCTGGCGCGGTTGCTCGTCTCGTCCCAAGGCCAGCGCGAGGGGAGGTGTGGTTTCAATCAGCTTGCCTTGAACAAGCCGGAGATCATCCGTGAATCCGAACGCCTGATCCACGACGGTCGCTATGAGGACTACCTGAAAGCCCAGGAGAAATACGACGAGTATGAAACACAGCTCTGCTTCAGCCGCGAGTTCCGTGACGACTGGCAGAGCCTCAAGACCCGCTTCGCGGATCAACTGCGCGACAAGAGGATCATCTACCGCACCTTCATCCCCGAGCGCAATTGGGAGCGCGGCCCTGGCTCTCAGTTTAATGATGCAGCACAGAGCTTTCAGGCCGTGTTCGATCTCTTCTGCTGGAAATACTACCTCTGGTGCATGGAAGGCGACCGCCCGCATCTTCTGAAAGCCTCTGTCGTCTTCACCCCACTCGGCACTCAGATCTTTATCCCCGGCTATCTCAGCTTCGATCCCAAACGCGACCTCGACTTCAAGAAGGTTGCCAGCCTCCACCGCGCCCGAGGTATCACCCGCCAAGGCCCCGGCTTTTCGCTTGGCAGAAAGGAACTCGCTGAGAAAAAGCGGTTAGCCCAGATCGCCGACAAGGAGGCAAGGCGACGAGGATTGACAGGCGATGCAAAGTATAAGTTCATCGGCACCGAGATTGGCTTCACCGATCATCTCGATTACCGGAGGACGAAGAAGCTGCTGGAGTAGAACTGAAACCACAAAAACATATGAAGACCCTTTCAGAAGTGCTGACCGTTGTTCAAGGCCATAACCACGCTTCATTGGCAGACTTACAGAGCCATAAGACGTATTTGTTACCAGACAAACCTGTCCTAGAGGAAGGGATGGCGAGCGTTTGCTCAACATTGTTTACTGGCAACGCTCGTTGCTACAACGGCAAAATTAAAGGGCTTGAGGATGATGATGCACATTTGGCTAAACGAGGCATTGATGTGGGTCACTCGGGCAAGAGCGTTGCTGTTTTTAGCGTGGTTGATAAAGTCGATAAAATCAGCCCGGATGCACTGCCTGTAATCATGTGTGTTGGTATCAATTATGGCCAGGGGAAAGACTATCTAAAACCCCAGCCCATGCATGCCATAACCGGAATGAGCACAAATCTAAATTCGGCTTTCAAATTGGCTGGTTATCCAAGTCCAGACCCATTTCATATGGTGGCAGCCAATTTCTTCCCATGGATCACATCTATTAGTTGGCAAGAATTGGCGGCAAATTGTCTGCATTCAGCACTTTTACTTCACGCTTTCGGGTACTCAGATCCCGCCACGCACTTAAATCGCCTTGTCTCATTGCTTCAGCCTGAATGGCTAGTTTTTCATGGAGTTGGAAACAGTGTGCCGGTTCTCAGTCTGCAAATGTTGAACCAACTTGGAGATGCACAACCAGCGGTTCTTTTTTGTGACAACTTGGGGCGTCACGTTAGCAAAAACTCTGTTCATCTATTGTAGAGGAGTTTGTCCCCAAACTTCGTCCCTGTGTGAGGCCTGATGAGGTGGAAGTAGTTCTTCCGCCTCACCATGACAATACCAACACCTCCCTACACGGCTGTCTTTTCACCCTGCCGCCACTATCGCTACGAGTGGTGGAGCCGCTGGAGTGACGGGCCGTATTGCTTGTTCATCTGCTTGAAGCCCTCCACGGCGGATGAGCAGCAGCATGATCCTACGGTGAAGCGCTGCATCGACTATGCCAAGCGCTGGGGGTATGGCGCAGTGTGCATGGTGAATCTCTTTGCCTGGAGGGCGACCGATCCTGAAGAGATGAAGCGGCAGCCTGATCCTGTGGGACCAGACAATGACACGACACTTGCCCGGCTGGCAAAGGATGCGGGTATCGTGATCGCTGCCTGGGGAACGCACGGCGCACACCGAGGCCGGGGAGCGGCGGTGCTGTCGAAGATGTCCGGTCTGCACGCGCTTTCGCTGAATCAGGACGGATCACCCGGTCATCCGCTCTATCTCAAGGCTGAACTCAAACCCTTCCCACTGAACCCTTCCAAGACTTCCCATTGACCGCCACGATGCCTGAACTCCTGAGCCTGCAATGCCCAAGCTGTGGGCACGCAAATAACGAGATCACCGGAGAGCACGCCTTCGGGGCTGAAGTCCACTGCCGCGCTTGCGGCACGACCTCCGCTTTGATCGTCACCCAGCAGCTCCATCTCAAGAAAGCTGGGGAACGCGTTTGTAAGGACTGTGGTCGCGTGGCTTCGGCGGGCGCGGAGTTTTGCCAATGTCGGCAGCCGTTGCTCAAGCGCTGTGTGGGCTGCGAAAAGAAGCTTCCGGTGGACGATCACATCTGCCCGCGCTGTGGATGGAACCACGATCCGAAACTTGCCACCGAAGAGGCGATGAATGATGTCGGGGCGGCTTTGAACAAAGCGCTCGATGAGCGGCGTTACGCCGACTGCAAAAAACTGGAGATGGACCTGCTGTCTTCAGTGGTGCAGCGGGCGTCGCTCACCACAGAGGCTGAGCGGGCCTACAAACGCTTGGTTTTGGCGGGCTTTGAGTCTGCGGTGAGTCCAAGCAATCGCCGCTGGAGTGACCTGCGCGGTTTTGGTGCCATCTGGGATTGGGATCAAAAGCTGGATCGGGTCAGGGATAAATTGGATGAGCTTGCAGACACGATTCATGCGGCCGCGCAGCAAACCTCCAACGACGGTTGCGAGGCTGTGGTCCTGACGACGCTGGCTGCTGTTGTGGCGTTGCTGTTTGTGGGAATACTCGGTCTGATACCGAGTGTGCTGGCTTTGATTCTGGTCGCGGTTGGCGGTCTTGTACAATGGCGTAGGCACCAGGACTCGCAAAAGGCCGAGCTGGGCCGCCTGTTCGACGAGCACAAGAAACTCCAATCACAGTGGCAGGCCTGGCTGCGTGAATTCAACCTGACCGCCCCCATCGAATCAACATGAGCCCTCTTTCTCTCGATACCATTGCGCCCTTGCTCACTTCGTTTTCATCCTTGGAGGTGGAGCGTGGCTTTGCGCTACTGAAGGAGGCGGCGTATCCGGCCATCTATGAAAAGCTCCTGGAGGGGCTGAAGCTTCCACAGGTTCAGAAAAGCTGGAGACTCGACAGTTTCCATCTGAGCCCATGCCTTGCCTGTGAAACTGAGGATCAGAAGGCGTTAGCTCGGTTGGCCGTCATGCGCGCCACGATGGAGGCGGAGGTCAGTTCACCGGCTTTGGATAGTTACCGACACGCGCTAGGGTCTATCAAAAAGTTGATTCTGCATATGCGGTTTTCGTTTCAGGATCTGAGCGCACTGAGATGTCTTTCCAATCTTGAATGGTTGTTTTTGCAGGGCCTGTCGATCATTGATTTCAGCTTCCTATCTGGTTTGGAAAACCTCCACTTTCTAGAGCTTTATGAGTGCGGTTTTGTGGAGGACCTCGAAATGCTAGGACAGAATAAAAACCTCCAGGGCCTGAGACTGACTCATTGCAAAAAGTTACAGGATATTAGCGCCTTGAGC
This sequence comes from Prosthecobacter sp., assembly GCA_040081325.1. Lineage (GTDB taxonomy): Bacteria > Verrucomicrobiota > Verrucomicrobiia > Verrucomicrobiales > Verrucomicrobiaceae > Prosthecobacter. The sequence goes on along the minus strand of JBEBGU010000012.1, from coordinate 6,152 downwards.
AGGCTACCCAGCCTGACCGAGTTAGACCTGGACAACTGCCCACAGGTGCAGGGATACGAAGCCATCGGCTCGCTGACTCATCTGCGCGCGCTTCGGATCAATCCTATTCGCGCAGAGAATGGTTCAGCTCTATGCGACTTGTCGTGGGCAGCCTCACTAGCAAACCTCGAAACACTAGAACTGAAATACTGTGACGGTCTGCGGGACATTAGCGGAATTGCCGGCCTCGCCCGTTTAACCTCGCTCGAATTAATAGGCTGTACCGCTCTGGGAGACTTCGAAGCCTTGCGCCACCTATCTGCATTGGAGACACTGACGATTGTTTCGTGCAAGCATCTGGCCAATCGCGATTTTTTGCGTGATCTGCCTGGCCTTAAAAGTCTCTCCATTTCCGAATCTGGTGCTCTCAAAGGCATCAGTTCACTCTCAGGTCTCTCGGAGCGACGGAAGCTCGGGTGGTAGTCACCCTAGCCTTTCCTCCCACCACCTATGCACAAACACATGAACCCATTCACGCCTCTGGTCTTGCAACGCTCTCGCCAGGGGCGATCCATCGAAGATAGGAATGCCGAAGCGCCAGTGTCGGGCATCTATTACATCGTGCGTTATCCCGCAGGCTGGGTTCCTTTGACTTGGGTTTATGAGTCAGGCTTGCCACACATGGATCATCCAGAGTTCTGGGAGCACCATGTGGCACCGCTTTTGGCAGCGAAGTGGGCTGCTGCCAGGAAGACAACGCCTGCTCGGCTTGAAGAGTCCCTGCGTCTGCACACCTATGCCTTTCCTCGTGGCCGCATCACCATTTACCAAGGCATAGCGCGCGTATTGCACGGCACGGACGCCATCCCACGAATGCGCTTCAGCAGGGCGGCGATCGAATCTGAGTTCAACCTCGTTGAGCCTCTGTGGGAAGACGATGAACACGAGCATTGTCACGAAGATGATAAAGAAGCCGTGCGGCGGCTTCTGAGCATCAAAGAAGACTGGGCGGCTGTTTAGAGCCACTGGTGGACTTCAATCCCCAGCTTTCCCTTGCGGAAAGGCGGCTCTGGCGCTCCTTACGCGCCGTTTTCAACCCTACTCAACTTATGTCAACCGACGCCAAAACTCAGATCGCGCTCATGGAGAAAATTGTCTCCCTCTGCAAGCGCCGCGGCTTCATCTTTCAAAGCAGCGAGATCTACGGCGGCTGCGGCGGCGTGTGGGACTACGGCCCGCTGGGTGCCGAGCTGAAACGCAATCTGCGCACCGCCTGGTGGAATGCCATGACCCGTGAACGTGAGGACGTGCTCGGACTCGATGCCAGCATCCTCATGAACCCCGCCATCTGGAAGGCCAGCGGTCATGTGGATACCTTTGCCGATCTCATGCGCGAGTGCTCGCTGACCAACAAGCGCGTGCGTGCCGACCATGTCGATCCGCAGTCCGGCACCGTGCTGAAATACACGGGCGCGCAGGCTCCGAACGGCTGGCGCTGGGACCGTGTCATCACGGCGTTGATGAAGAATGGCGAGCACATCGAGAGCTTCCGCAAGCGTGTCCGCGCCCTCATCGCGCAGAATGCCGGTGAGTCGGCGGGCAAGCCTGAGGAGATCGAGCTGCTGAATGAAGAGAAGATCGACACCGTGAATGGCAGTGTAGATTTTCATCCTGAAACCGGCGGCATGTTGGGCGAGACGCGTCCCTTCAATCTCATGCTCAAGACCTACCTCGGCCCGACAGCGACCGAGGCTGATGTCACCTATCTGCGGCCTGAAACCGCGCAGGCCATCTTTGCTCAGTTCAAGAACGTCTTCGACGCCAGCCGCGTGAAGGTTCCCTTCGGCATCTGCCAGATCGGCAAGGCCTTCCGCAACGAGGTCACGCCGAAGAATTTTACTTTCCGCAGCCGTGAGTTCGAGCAGATGGAACTCGAGTTTTTCATCAAGCCGGATGAAGCCGTTGAGATCATCAGCGGCGAAGTCGCCGCCTGGACTGAAGGCGCGGATCTGAGTGAGCCGCAGCCGAACTGGGGCTGGGATCTGTGGCATCGTTACTGGGTCGATCAGCGCACGAAATTCTATGAAGGCATCGGCCTCGGTGGCGTGCTGGAATATTACTGGCAGACGAATGACGACCTGGCCCACTACGCCCGCGCTTGTGTGGACATCCTGTGCAACTTCCCCTTCGGCACCGAGGAACTGGAAGGCATCGCCGCGCGTGGAGCCTTCGATTTGACCGCCCATCAAAACGCCAGCGGCAAGACGCAGGAAGTCTTCGACGAAGAACTCAAAGTGGCCGCCGCCAAGCTCACGGATGAGCAGAAGGAAGTCATGATTCAGAAGCGTCTCGCTGCCGAGCAGGCCAAGGTCAAAGGCGCGCCCATGCCTGAAGCCGATGTGCGTGCGTGGTTCGAGCGTCTCTTCAAAGGCAACTTCGTCCCGCACGTCATCGAGCCCTCCGCCGGTCTCGACCGCATGGCGCTGGCGATCATCGCCAATGCCTTCACGGAGACCGAGAAGACCGACGAAAAGGGCAAGAAGGAAACCATCACGGTTTTGAAACTGCATCCGCGTGTGGCCCCGATCAAAGTCGGTGTCTTCCCGCTGCTGAAGAACAAGCCCGAACTCGTGGCCAAGGCCCGCGAAGTTTATGCCCTGCTGAAGAAGCACATGAACGTCTTTTATGACGAGACCGCCAGCATCGGTCGCCGCTATGCCCGTCAGGACGAAGTCGGCACGCCCTTCGGCATCACCATCGACTTCGACAGCCTCGGCGAAAAAGGCCCCGAACTGCTCGACACCGTCACCCTCCGCCACCGCGACAGCGGCGACCAAGAGCGAGTGAAGATCAGTGACCTGCTCGGGAAGCTGTTGCCGTTGGTGTCGTAAAGGTCTCCCTTCTTCGAACCCTCCGATGAGTCCGTCCGAAGTCTTTGAAAGAGAAAGGACGGACTACTTCCTGGCCCTTGAGGCTTGCCTTGCTGACATTCGAGAGTCGCACCCCGATGCGGTGTCCGAATTGCTCGTGGAACTGAACAACCTTGAAGTTCCACGTCCATATCGCCTGATGCGGCCAGACATTCTCTACAAGCAGGGAGAAGAGCAGAAGCTATTAAGAGTCGAGAAAGCAGAAGGGCTTTCATTCGAGCCTCTCGACACATCTCTAGCCTGCGGTGTTCCGATGAAGATGCATTCCTTTCGATGGGATAAGCTGGAACTACGGCTTCATGGTGATGTGAACGACTGGCTGCCTTTTGAAGAATGGGTCTGCAAATGGCTCGATGTTGAAGACATCAAATCAACACCAGGGGCAGATTTTGCAGGCTTGGTTCACCAAGTCAGTCAGCCCGTTAAAGAAGACGGCGTCTGGGCACTCTGCATCGATATGGGGAGTGCTGATCTCGAAGCCTTGAATGAACTTTTGGGCGTATTGGGAGGCTTCGAGCTTCAACAGATTGAGATAGGAAATTAACAGACGTGGTGAGTTGCGAGGACGCTTGAAGTAGGTCGGGAATGTCGAGCGGAAAGAACTTCGCAAACAGCTTGATGTCCTTCGCTCGACTTCCCGACTCAGGCGGTAGTTGCTCGGACTTCGAAAACTCCCAGCGCTCGGGAAGTTCGGCAAAGCAGCATCTGAGTGTTATCGGCAGGTAACGCGCCGAACACTCCCCACCTACGTTTGCACCAGCCGCTCAAGGACTGCTGGATAGCTCTCAGCGGCCATGATCTTGCTTTCGTGCTTCCGCCTGGGCGCAGACCACTCGGGCATCCAGGGCAATGACGCCGCTGGCGGTGGCGAGGAGGGGGTTGATGTCGAGTTCCTGGATCTCGGGGCAGGCGAGGACGAGGTCGCCGAGCTTCACGAGGACGTCGGCCAGGGCGTTCAGGTCGGCGGGTTTCAAATGGCGGGTGCCGAGCAGGGCGCGGTGGATGCGAGTTTGGCGGATGCGATCCAGCGCGAGACTGGGGGAGAGCGGCGGCAGGAGCTCGACCATGACGCCTCCGGCTCCGAAGAGGAGCACGGGGCCGAACTGCGCGTCGTGGGTACAGCCGCAGATGAGTTCGAGGCCTTTTTCCTGAATCATGCGCTGCACGGCCACGCCATCGAAGTCGGCGGGCGGCACGGCTTTTTCGATGCGCTGCCAGGCGGCGCGTACGGCATCGGCGTCCGGCAGGTCGAGCTGCACGCCGCCGATGTCGGTCTTGTGGGTGATGGTGGGGCTTTGCAGCTTTAGCACGACGGGGAATCCGATCTCCTGGGCGAGTGCGATGGCTTCCTCGGCGCTCTTGGCGTGGCGGGTTTCCAGCACAGGAATGCCTGCGGCGGCGAGGACTTCCTTTGCCTGAATCTCAGTGAGCAAAGTCCGGCCTGAAGCACGATGGCGGGCAATGATTTCCTGCGCCTCATGCATGGTGGGGCGCTCGGTGCAGGCGAGGCGGTTCGTCTCTTCTAACCAACGAAGCCGCTCCTGCCGCTGCCACATGAACTGCCAGGAGCGGGCGGCTTCATCAGGGTAATCATAGGTTGGGATGCCGCCAGCATTCAGAGCTTCGCGCGCGGCTTCGACGGCATCGCCACCCATCCAGCTCGCGAGCAATGGTTTGTTAGTCGTCTTGGCCAAAGCGATGACGGATTCCGCGATGGCGAGCGGCTCGGTCATGGCCTGCGGAGTGAGTATGGCGAGGATGCCGTGGGTCTGCGGATCATCGGCGATGGCGCGAAAGGCAGTGGCATAGCGGGCGGCATCGGCATCGCCGAGGACATCGGCGGGATTGCCGTGGCTCCAATGCGCGGGCAGTTGGGAATCAAGCTGCTGAAGTGTGGCGGGAGTGAACTCGGCGAGCTCACCGCCATGACGCACGAGGGCATCTGTGGCGAGTGCGCCGGGGCCGCCCGCATTGGTGACGATAGCAAGACGTGGGCCTGTGGGCAGAGGTTGCTTTGCCAACACCTCGGCCATGTCGAAGAGCTGCTCGATAGTGTCCACCCGCAACACGCCAGCGCGCTCAAAGGCGGCGTCGAGCACATCATCACTGCCGGTCATGGCTCCGGTGTGTGAGGCGGCGGCGCGTGCGGCGGCGGCGGTGCGGCCGACTTTGATGGCGATGATGGGCTTCTTTGCAGCGACCGAGCGCGCGGCCTCCATGAAGGCGGCGGCATCGCCCACGGACTCCATGTAGATGACGATGCTCGCGGTATGTGGATCATCACCGAAATGACGGATGAGATCTCCCCAGCCGACATCGAGCATGGAGCCGACGGAGACAAAGGCGCTAAAACCCACGCGCTGGCGGAAGCTCCAGTCGAGGATGGCGGTGCAAAGCGCGCCACTTTGACTGAGAAAGGCCACACGCCCTGGTAAAGCCATGGCGGTGGCGAAGGTGGCATTGAGTCCGAGATGCGGTGCCATGAGCCCCAGGCAGTTCGGGCCGATGAGGCGCACGCCGCTGCGCCGGGCTTCCTCCAGCACTCGCTGTTCGAGTGCGACTCCTGCGGGGCCTGTTTCTTTAAATCCGGCGGAAATAATGATGGCCGCCTGCACGCCACAGGCGGCGCATTCGCGAATGATCTCGGGCATGGTCGCCGCAGGTGTGGCGATGACGGCGAGATCGACGGGCAGGCCGATGGCGCTCAAGCTCGGCCAAGTGCGGTAACCGAGCACTTGGTTATGCTTGGCATTGATCGGGTAAAGCTCACCCGCGAAGGCGATGAGATTTTCCAGCAACGCGCGCCCCACACTGCCGGCACGCTCGGTGGCACCGATCAGGGCGACTGAGCGCGGTGCAAACAGGGCCTGCAACTGCGGCGTGCCTGTGGATAATGTGCATGTAGCGAGTGGTGGGTGCGGCATGATGAGAGACTCACGGCAGAATCTACGAAATACCACCGCTGGCTTGCGGTCTCGCGTGCCGTGGCTATTCCCCGAGCACGATCTTGCGGCTTGGCTTTGGCACTTCGTCGATCTGCTTTTCCCAGACGACTTTCTGCTGACTGTCGAGCACGGAGACGGTGAAGTTTTTCAGCCGCTCGATGTATTCTTCTTTGTCCGTGCGGTTCCAGATGATGACGGTATTCAGCGTCAGTTCACGACCGAGATCGAGCTGCCAGTGCGGCGGGTCTTTGGCATTGTAGTGTGTGTGCGAGATGCTGTTGTTCTTGGAGTCGCCATC
>JBEBGU010000301.1:0-5586 GCA_040081325.1 Prosthecobacter sp. | reverse complement strand
TGTGTATAAGAGACAGGCATAGGTCAGGCCTTGCTGCACACCCTTCTCTTCATCCGACGCCAGCGGCAGCGTGCCCGCCACCAGTGCGCGATAGTAATTGTACTCGCCGAACTCCAGCTTCACCAAATTTTGCGGCAGCAGATCCCACATGAGAAAGTTCGCGCTGCCTGCGCTGGAGAGATCGCCATCCGCCGCCGAGTAGGTCCCTTTGGCATAGTCCAGCGACTCCACCAGCTCAGGCAGCAGCGGATTCAGATCCGTGTAGCCCTGACCATGCGCGTGCGTCCGCATGTTCAGCGGCATCCCCTCCAGGCTCATGGCAAAGTCGGTGCCGTGATCCAGATTGAAGCCGCGCAGAAAATACTGGTTCGCCTTTCCCCCGCCCGCATGCTGCGTGGCGATCATCCCAGGGATCGCCTCCACGATCTCCCCGCGCCGCAGCAAGGGACGCGAGAGGAAGTCCGACTGTGTGGCGTGTCCCTTCGAGGCCGTGTCCGTCTTCCCCAGCAGATCCTCCGCCTTCCCCTCGATCACCATCTCCGGCAGCACCTCGGGTTTCGGGGCTGTGGTGGCTGGCGGTTGCTGAGCAAAAAGCGCCGGGGTTAAAGCCAGGCAGAGCAGGAGAAAGAGACGGGAGTTCATCAAAAGGGGGAGGTTTGTCCGTTCCTCAGACGACCTCCTGAGCACGACCCCATAAAAGAGTCGGGAGAATGTATGCCAGGGCTGGTGGAAGATCGAACCACGGAGTGGTTCCCCATGAATAGCCTGGGGTCGAACGACCCCAGGTTTGAGAAGAAACAACCAACGAGGTGATTCAACCCTGGAAGGGTTGCCCAATGCGCGCCGAGTCCTGTTTCCATCCCATGGTCGTCGTGATTGCGGCATCGCTCGTGCAAAGGGCCGCGACGAATGGAAGACAGAGCGTGATGAGACAGGAGTGACGCATGATCTGGCGTGAAAACTACAGAAGGCCCTGCTCGCGTGAGCGGGGCCTTCTGGTGGTTGGGTGCGGTGGTTATTTGCCTTTGAAGCCGTCGTGGCAGGCCTTGCAGTTGACGGCTTTCTTGAAGTCGCTGACACCAGCGGCGTCCTTGGCCTGGACTTTCTTCACGGCGGCGATGAGCGCATCGACTTTGGTGCTCCATTCGGTTTTTTCGCCCTTGGGAGGCGTGGCACCGCTCAAGGCCGTGTAGGCTTTGAGCAGCTCGGCCAGATCGGCTTCCGTGGCCTCGCCTTTGCCGACCTTTTTGCAAAGAGCGTCTTCCGGCTTGTGGTATTTCTTCATGACGTCCTTGATGGCGTCGTCAGCGACGGCAGAGCCGATGCCGACGGCCATGAACAGGAGGGTGAGTGCTGTTTTCTTCATATGTGGTGTTGGGTGTGTGGTGTTGGGTATTCAACTCCGCCGTTTGCACAGCGGACTGGAAAATGGGGCTGGCAGAAACATTCAGACCACGAAGAGCAGTCTCAAAACCGCCACGTCACTGACAGGCGGAACATGCGAGGTTCGACGCGTTGTAGTGAAGTCACGGTTAACACTTGAATAGGACGACGCTCCATCTGCAATCCCACAAAATGGCATCTGAGTCGCAAGAGCCGAAGAGTTCAGCGCTCTTCGTTCCACCATTCCAGCAGCATCTGCCGCGCACGGTAGAGGCGTCCCTCGACTCCTCGCACAGAGGAGTTCAGCACCTCGGCGCATTCCTCGTGGCTCAGACCTTCCATCGTGGTGAGCATCAGGGCGGCGCGCAGTTTTTCCGGCAGCACGGCCAGACCGCGCTCCAGCTTCTGCATCTCGCTCTGCCATTCGGCGTTTGCCGCCGGGCCTTGTTTCGGGCACTCGGGCGAATGCTGCACGTCATCAAGGGCGATGGTGCTCTCACGCTGACGTGTGGCGCGTGTCTTGGCGCGGTCCCGGCACAGGTTCAGGGCGATCTGATACAGCCACGTCGAAAGTTTCGCGCGGCCTTCAAATTCCGGAAGCGCCTGCCACGCCCGCACAAAGGCGTCCTGGCAGACTTCACGCGCATCCTCCGTGCAGCGCAGCCAGCGGCAGCAGAAGCCGAAGAGCCGCTCTTCATGCTGCTGCACGATCCATTCAAACGCCGCCATGTCACCCGACTGCGCGGCGCGGATCTTCTGCTGCTCCACATTTTCGTGCGGTGCAGCTTCTGTCTCCACGATCAGGAGATCAAGGCTCGCGGGTAAGGCTGTCATGGGTCCACTCCAACAGTCGTTTCGCCTGCGCGGGTCGCAGGTGGCGTTTCATGGCAAAGAAATGCTCCAGCGTCATGCGTTGCAGATCGCCTTGGGAATTGTTCAGCCGTTCCAGGGCCGACTTCAGACGCGCATCGTTCACCGTGGCTTCACCAATCGCCGCAGCGACCTCAAGCCCTGCGGCACGGATTTCTCCACGCAGCCTGACGCGCTGCTGCTCAAACTCGGCTTCGATCGGCTCCAGAATCTCATGCTGCTCAGGTGTGATGTCGAGATGTTCATGCATCCACGCATGGAAATCCGGCTCCGTGTGATCATGCGCATGACTCTCACCATGGCGATGCAGCACCCAGTCCGTGACGAGCCACGCCGTCCCGCCCGCCAGCACAGCGGAGAAGAACATCGAGATGAGCAGCCACTTCCCACGCGAGGTCATTTCGGCAGCCCCTCCCGGAAAAGCTTCATCGTCGGCGGCGTAGTGTGCGTCGTATCGCGCGCTGCCATGGACCAGCACACCATGCCGGCAGTCACGACACCGGAGATGGCCGCCAGAATCATGAGCCATTGCACAAACGAGCGCCAGCGCCGCGCCCGCCCATCATCCGTGCGCACCCGCGCCATGATCGCGTCTTCCATTGATGTCGGTAGCGCTGCGGCAGACGCGGCGCGCTTCATCAGGTGGTCAAGATCATCGTCGTTCATGGCGGTCATGTATGGCGTAACTTTGGCAATGATGAATTCTTTTCTTCTTCGTTCGGAGCACTGTCATTGAACCGTCTGAAGTCGGTGCTCTGAACACTGCGGGGGAATCATCGAACTTATCGCTGGCTAACACTGGCTGCTTGCACGTTTAGCGCACGCCTGCCACCATGACGACCTTTACGCCATGTCCAAGAAAGCCGCCTCCAAGAAACCCGAGTCCCTCCATCGCAAACACAGCGCCATCGTTGTCGATGGTGTCGAGCGCGCACCAAGCCGTGCGATGCTTCATGCCGTTGGGTTTAAGCGTGAAGACTTCAAGAAATCGCAAATCGGGGTCGCCAGCACATGGAGCATGGTCACACCGTGCAACATGCACATCGACCGCTTAGCCAAAGAGACGGCCAAGGGAGTGGATGCAGCGGGTGGGAAGAGCATCATCTTTAATACCATCACGATCTCTGACGGCATTTCGATGGGCACGGAAGGTATGAAGTACTCACTCGTGTCGCGTGAAGTGATTGCTGACTCGATTGAAACGGTTGTGGGCTGTGAAGGTCTGGACGGTTACGTGGCCATCGGTGGTTGCGATAAAAACATGCCGGGCTGCTTGATCGCTATGGCACGCATGAACCGCCCGAGCGTCTTTGTTTATGGCGGAACGATCCTGCCAGGCTGCGTCGGCCATGAGAAGAAAGATGCGGACATCGTCACGGTCTTTGAAGCTGTGGGCAGACACGCGAACTGCCTGATCAACGACAAGGAGCTCATCGACATCGAAGAAAACTCCATCCCCGGTGAAGGTAGCTGCGGCGGTATGTACACGGCTAATACCATGGCCAGCGCCATCGAGGCCCTGGGCATGTCTTTGCCAAACTCCGGTGCGCAATCGGCTGTGGGTGACGACAAACTCATCGACTGCTTCGATGCAGGCGTGGCTGTGATGAACATGATCAAGCTGGGCATCACACCGCGTGACATCATGACAAAAGAGGCCTTTGAAAACGCCATCACGCTGATCATCACCCTTGGCGGTAGCACGAATGCCGTGCTGCATCTCATCGCTATGGCGCACGCAGCGAATGTGAAGCTGAGCATCGACGACTTCACACGCATCGGTAAAAAAACACCCGTGCTGGGCGACCTGAAGCCGAGCGGTAAATACTTCATGAACGATCTGGTGAAGATCGGCGGCACGGTGCCTCTCATGCGCATGCTTGTCGAAGAAGGTCTCATGCATGGCGACTGCATGACCGTCACGGGCCGCACGATGAAAGAGAACCTGCGCAAATCGAAGATCGTCTATCCGAAAGGCCAGACCATCATCCGTCCGCTCAGTGACCCGATCAAGAAAGACAGCCATCTCGTTATCTTCCGTGGCAATCTTTGCCCCGAAGGAGCTGTCGGTAAGATCAGTGGCAAAGAAGGCCTCAAATTTGTGGGGAAAGCCATCGTCTTCGAGTCTGAAGAAACCGCGCTGCAAGCCATCCTTCATGACAAAGTGAAGAAGGGTCACGTCATCATCATTCGCATGGAAGGACCGAAGGGGGGCCCAGGGATGCGTGAGATGCTCTCTCCGACTTCCGCCATCATGGGCAAAGGCCTCGGAAAAGACGTGGCACTCATTACCGACGGACGTTTCAGCGGCGGTAGCCACGGTTTCGTCGTCGGTCACGTCACGCCGGAAGCCTTTGTCGGCGGCCCAATTGCCGTCATTAAAAATGGCGACGCCATCACCATCGACGCTGAGAAGCGCGCTATCACCCTGGGAATCCCTGCCGCAGAACTCAAGGCCCGACTTGCGAAGTGGAAGCAACCGAAGCCCCGCTACACCCGTGGCGTGCTGGCCAAGTACGCCAAGCTCACGACCAGCGCCAGTCTGGGAGCGGTGACGGATATGGGACTCTGATGGGCAGGCTTTTTGAAGCCGTGAATTGGTCAAATGGACAATTGACCGAACACTCAAAAATCCTCATCATCGTATTCTAATCTTAAATTGTTATACTGCCATGAAGCTCAACCATCTCATCTTGTCCGCCCTGCTTATGCTTCCTATCAGCGGCTTTGCGGCTGCTGGGCTATATGATCAATTTGTTATCGTCAACACTGGCAGTAACACTTATTATGACATCGGAGCAGCGACGGCGAATACGGACTTTCAAGGTGCCACTCTTGGAACATTTAACCCAGGTGCTGGCAGCACCATGAGTCTCGGGGGTCAGGGTAAGAGTTCCAAAAATGATTCCTCTGATGTGACTGGGATGCAGTTATATTACCGCATATGGCAAGGTGCTGAATCAGGAGCTTTTACAGCCTTCACATACAATTTTCAGTCCGATTTTGGCGGTGGTTTCCAGCAGTGGGGATCAGATGTCGCGGGATTTAACGGCACAGCCTTTTACACGCCAGGGAACCTGCTGACAGGCCTATCAAACGGTAACTACACCTTGGAAGTTTATTCGCAGATCAACACCAATGGTGTCAACACTGGTAACCCTGAATATAACACCAATTTCGGAAACAATTTTGAGGCAAGCTTCAGCGTAGTACCCGAACCCAGCAGGGCGCTCTTGGCTGTAATGGGACTCGTCGGCCTCATCGCGCGTCGCCGGCGAGCATAATGATCTTTGATTCTGAAAAAGCCGTGTCATCACAGACACGGCTTTTTTA
>JBEBGU010000300.1:0-5596 GCA_040081325.1 Prosthecobacter sp. | reverse complement strand
TTCGATGATTGGGCTGCCGACGCGTGAGTTTGGGAAGGTCATGCGTCCTAGATCTTCCATAAGCGGCATCTCGAAGACCTTCTTTCCATCAAGCTCGTAGCAAACAAAACGGCCCGCATTACTGACGAGGTAGATGCGCTTCGTTTCAGGGTCCACGGTAGGTGCGCCGATGGAGTAACGATTGTAGATGGAATCACTCAGATAGTCGGCGATCTCCACTTCCCAGAGCTTCTTACCAGTCTTCGCATCCAGCACGGTGAGGATCTCAATCAGATCAGTGGTCTCACCCCGATAGCTCCACAAAACCACTTTGCCATCCACGATCACTGGTGCACCTCGGCTGCGTGCATCGTAGGTCCATGCTGGTGTTTCAGCCAGCTTACCGGCTCCTGTGTAATGTTCGAGACTGACGCCATTTTGAAGTGGTCCACGCCAGTTGGTCCAGTCGTTGGCTGATAGGGAGCTGCTGACAGCTAGAAGAGCGAGCGCCATACCGGTGGCGAAGCGCAGAGATTGTTTGAATTCCATGAGATGAACTTTGGGTCGAGGGGTGGGCCTCTAACATCCATGCAGCAGCCGCTTGCTCAATGGCTTTGTCAGACCATCGTCACACATACTGCCGCATGAGCGGATTGAGGCATTGTTTGAACGATGTTGTGCCCCCCCATCTTTCGATTCAGAATGTCTCAGAAATAAGGGGAGAGCATTCTTACTTGTTGGGCTTATTCACATGAACAGTTAGTTCTCCACAATGCTGTCAAGGTGGTTTCTTCTAAAATTATCAGACTTATTCGGCTAAAAGCGGGTTTCATATTTGAGAATAACCTCTCATTTTGCAAAATTAACCCCCCGGTGTTGACGAGTGCCTCAAAACTTTTTAGTCTCCGCCTGTCCAAGCGAGTTCATTCTCGGGCGGGCCACGTTGTTGCAGCCTCTCGGCTTAAACTTTCGTGCCATCGGTCCTCACTGTTGTTGGTTGCTGGATCGCCAAACAAGACCCTCTGGCTTCGCATGCCAGAGGGTCTCTTGTTTTAGAGCACCACTGGCAGAGTTCATTTCGATGATATCGACTTCAAGCGAGCATCGGAGGATGCATCTCGAAGCGTGGGATTCGCACACACACTGGACGACCCTGCTGAGTCGTTCCGAAAAACGATCCTGTCGCAGTGCTCTCTGCTTTGATGACGTGATACGAGTTGTAGCTGAAGGTCTGGCCGGGTTCGAGACGCGGGAACTGTCCCACCACGCCATCACCTTCCACGACAAGCGTGTCACCATCGGTATCACGCACGATCCATTTACGACCAAAGATGTTCACGGTCTCTGCAGAGCCATTGTGAATGGAGACATGGTAAACGAATGGATGTGGCCTGTCAGGTGGTGCAGGGCGCGTTGGATCATACGACACGTCATCAACGAGTGCGCTAAGGCCGGGTAAATGTTCGAAGCTGACACTCATGTGGGAATGATAACTCAGTCAGTCGTTAGAACAAGATAGTTCAATCGCGCTTTTGCTGACATGAAGTTGAATGACATTTTAAAAACCACGGAGCCACTGAGAGGTGGCGGACAGAGAGGGATTCGAACCCTCGGTACCGGATTAGGGTACACACGCTTTCCAGGCGAGCCCGATCGACCACTCTGGCATCTGTCCATTTATCGCAACCCGAAAGCGGCGAGCGGGGACTTTGCCGTCTATGCACTTTATCGCAAGTTGATTTTAAGGAGAGTTGCGGTGCTTGGCCTGCGTTGATGTCCGCACCTTCAACCTTACCACTCTCATGCGCTCCCGACTCTGCCTCACCATCCTCTGCCTTTCGTCATTCATCAGCCTCCTCTATGCCCAAAAAGCGGAGGCTCCAAAGAAGCGCGCCGCTAGTCCTGCGCTCGCTCCCATTGTAGATAAGCCCGGCCTGCCGCGCGTGCTCATCATTGGTGATTCCATCTCCATCGGCTACACGCTTTCGGTCAGACAAAAACTCGACGGCAAAGCCAACGTCCATCGCATTCCGCAGAATGGTGGTCCCACAAAGAACGGCACCGCCAATATCGAGAAGTGGCTTGGCACAGGCAAGTGGGACGTCATCCATTTCAACTGGGGCATCCACGACTTAAAGTTCATGCCAGATGGCAAGCGCCAAGTTGAATCCGCCGATTATGAAGCCAATCTCCACACGCTTGTCACACGCATGAAGAAGACTGGTGCCAAACTCATTTGGGCCACCACCACACCCATCCCTCAGGGCGATCTCGTGCCGGCGCGCAAGTTTGGTGAAGTGTCTGACTACAATCAAATCGCGACCAAGGTCATGACCGAAAACGATGTCGCTATCAATGATCTCAACGCATGGATCACGCCCAAGCTCGCCGAGATGCAGAAGCCGAAGGACGTACATTATCTCGACATCGGTTCCGAGTATCTGGCGCAAAAGGTAGCGCAGGAGATTCAGCAGGCTTTGGCTCCCGCCAAGTAACCACCATATGCCAGCAAGCTGAATTCTCGCCGTGGCTCAGAAGAACCGCGCATTGCGGCACGTTGTCTGCGGGCCACTCTGCTCTGAATGAACATCGCCCTCCGCCCAGCAACACTGGAAGCTCTCAATGCCTTCCGCCAACGCCGTCAAAAGTTACTCAAATGGCGTGCGGCACTCGCTCTTGGCACGGTGGCTTTATTGGCGCTTCTCGTCATCGCTTTGCTGGATCGTGCTTGGTTTATGCCTGAGTCGATTCGCCCTTGGTTTTCTTTGGCCGCGTATGCAGGTGCCGCTTTTGTTGGTTGGAAAGTGGCGTGGCGTTTCATTTCCGAAGCGCGCGAGACATCCGGCGCAGCACGACTTCTGGAAAGCGTCGTGCCTGCTATGCGGGAGCGCATGCTGTCAGCCGTTGAGTTAGCTGAAGGCCACGGCTCCGAGTCCGAAGAGTTTCGTGCTCGTCTTCAAGACGATGTCGCCGCTGAGGTTCAAAAAATATCACTCAGCAGCGCGCTTCCGCTGCGCTCTTTGAAATCATGGATCATGGGCTTCGGCTTCGTGCTGGCGCTGATCATTGCACTCAGCTTCGTCTCGATGCTGCATCTGCCGGGTTTTCTCGCCCGTGCCGCGATCCCTTTCGCTAACTTGGCTCGCCCTTCAAGCGTGGAGATCGTCATCGCCGCGCCGACGCCAGCGGACACGCTCGTGCCATTTGCTTCTGAGATGGAAGTGATCGCCGACATCATCGGACCCAAACCTGATCGCGTGCAGATCGAGACTCAAGCAGGCGACGCCAAATCGCGTCTAGCTGATATGCGTCTCTCGACTGGTAGTCGATACCAGAGCGTCGTCGCCATTGGCCAGAGTGATCTACGTTATCGCATCGTCGCCGCTGATGCCATCAGTTCGTGGTTTACACTGAGTGCTCGTGCACGGCCACGAGTGATCGAGTTTGTCAAAACCGTCGTCCCACCTGCCTACAGCGGTTTGCCTGAAATCAAAGTTACAGATGATCAGGGCGACATCGAAGCGCTTGAGGGCAGCATCGTTAAGCTCACACTAAAGCTCAACCAGCCCATCTCCAAAGCCAGTCTGCTGATCAATCCCGACCATGCCGATCATCCTGAAGCCCTGCCCGCGCAGATCGCCACAGATGGCGGTGTGAGCGCGGCACTTGAAGTGAAAGCAGACGTCGAATCCTGGCAGATGGCCCTCACTGCTAAGGAGACTGGCTTCACCAATGATGAATCATCGCCTTGGTCAGTCATTTCTATTCCTGATCTTCCGCCAGTCGTACAGATTATTGAACCCATCGATCAGATCGAACTCCTCGCTGATGAAGCCGTGCGTCTCAGTGGTCTTGCTGGTGATGATGTGGGCCTCGCAAGCGTGCTACGCGCGCACTCCATCAATGCCGCCAAGTGGAGCGAAAAAGAAGTCTCTGGCAAAACCGGTAAGGAGGCTCAGATCCAGACGCTGCTCGCACTCGCCCCGATGCAGGTCAAAGCCGGCGACACCGTGATGATCAAACTCATCGCCATCGATCTCAAAGGCCAGCGAACCGAAACACAGCCGCTGCGTGTCATCATTCTCGAGCAAACCGTCAGCCCCGAACAACGCCAGTGGGCCGCGCAGACACGGCGCTTCGCCCAGCAGGCAGAGACTCTCGCTGAGGACGCGAAAGAGCTGCGCAAGAACATCGAGCAAGTCCGCAAGACCGAGAAGGCGCAGTCCAAAAATCCAGAAGCCGAACGCGATGCCAAGGACGCGCTAGCCCTTGCTCAGGGCGGACTCGAAAAGGTCACGGCCAAAGCAGATGATCTATGGAAGGCGCTGCAAGAAACCGCCCGTACCGCGCCGACACATCTCGATGTCTTGGAGACCCAGCTTCTCGGCGAGCGCCTCGCGCACATGCGTAGTGATGCTTTGAAAGAGATACAGAAAGCCATTACTCGTGATCTGGAAAAAACCGAGCCGCTCAAGCGTGATGCTAGTGAAGCTCAAGCCGATGCGGACACCATCGCCAGCGCCGCGCGTGCCTTTGCCGCTGAGGACAATGCACGTCTCGTCGCCCAGCAGGCCCAGCAGTTATCACGTCAAGAAGCCCTACTGACAGACCAGTCTTTACCTGCGAATCGCGATGCGACACAGCGTCCCAAATGGCAGGAGCAACAGCGCGCATCAATGGCGTCGAGTGAGATTTTGCGTCAGCAGATGGAGACTCTAAAGCCTCTCGTCGATGGCGGTCAGCAGAACACGCTCAAGGAACATCAAAAGCAGATCGGTGAGGCACGGGCCGACCTTGAAGCCAGCCTCGACAAGCCTGATCAGGCCAAGAGTCCCGAGCATCTCTATGGTGCTTCCGACAACCTCCGTCAGCGCCTTGCCCGCGCTGCTGATGCCGCTCGTGGCATTGCTGAAAGTGCCGCCGCAAAATCAAATCAACTGCGCGAGCAAATCGCTCGGCAGGAGAACCCCGCCGTTGTCGCTTTGCAGGAAGCTAAGGCCGCTTTGAATCAAGCCACTGCTGAGGCTAAAGATCCGAAGAAGCGCGAGCGTGAAGATCGTGATGGATTGAAGGCACCCGAGAAAGCCGTCAAAGAACTCGCGAGCGCCGCCAAGCAGCTCGAAGAGCAGGCGGCGCTGCGTGAACAGAACACGATGAGTAACGATCAAGCCGCGCTTGATACCAATCGTGCTAGCCGTGCTGCCGATAAACTAGCGCGTGAAGTCGCTGAGACAAAAACGCCTGAAGCCGCTGCGCAGGTTCAAGCCAAAGCTGAGCAACTCAGCAACGCTGTCCGCGCGCTCGAGGCTGACGCCCTCGCCCAAACGGCGATGAAGGCCATCGAAGAAGCCGCTTTTGACAGCGATCCCACCAAGTCTGCCACACCCACTCGTCCAGCCGAGCAGGCACGCGCTGCGGCTGAAGCCTTGAAGCAATTACCGGAAGCTCTGCGCCGCATGAGCAAGCCGGATCAGCAGATGGCAACCAGTGCGCAACAAGCGGCTGATCAGACACGCGCTGCGGCTGAGCAATTGCAGAACCTAGCCCGTCAGGTCGCCACACAGCCTGCGAATCAGCCGCTAAATCAAGAACCCGCCAAGCAGGCGACTGAGCAGGC